>NZ_CALEVF010000189.1 GCF_937920395.1 uncultured Clostridium sp.
CAGGTTAGATCACAGGTTGAGTCACAGGTTTTGTCACAGGTTAGATCACAGGTTAAGTCACAGGTTTGGTCACAGGTTGAGTCACAGGTTGAGTCACAGGTTTGGTCACAGGTTTGGTCACAGGTTGGGTCACAGGTTAAGTCACAGGTTTGGTCACAGGTTAGATCACAGGTTGGGTCACAGGTTGGGTCACAGGTTTGGTCACAGGTTTGGTCACAGGTTGGGTCACAGGTTGGGTCACAGGTTAGATCACAGGTTTGGTCACAGGTTGAGTCACAGGTTGAGTCACAGGTTAGATCACAGGTTAAGTCACAGGTTTGGTCACAGGTTGAGTCAGAAAAAAAATTAACTTTTGAATCATTTTGTTCATACGGATCAATTTCAGATTATGGATGGGTTTCTTTTTATGATTTTTTTACTCAAATAGGAGTAATTAATAATGAAGGATTTAATAAATTTAAAGAAATTATTTCATCAGGGATTTATGATATGATTCAATTAGATGGGTTTTGTATAGTTTCTGAACTACCTAAAGAATTAAAAAGAAACGAACTAAACGATTTACATAGTTTAGATAGTCCAGCTATTACTTTTAAAGATGGATATTGCCAATATTTTATAAATGGACGCGCTATATCAGAAACTTATTTTAATTCTATTTCAAATAAAACTTTTACTATAGAAGATTTTATTAATGAATCAAATGAAGAATATAAATCTACTTGTATCGCATTTATGCAAGAGAAACATGGAGAAGAATATATTATTAATTTCTTTAGACAAAACTTAAAAGAAGTAGATACGTATGTAGATAAAAAAGATGCAAAATTATTAATTGGTACAACTGGCGGAATGAATGTAGGTGTTTATACTTTATTTAAAGGGGAAATTAACGATGAAGATATTGCTTATGTACGCTGTTTTTGTCCCTCTACAGATAGAATGTTTTTCTTAGGGGTAGATAGTATTCATAATAATGCTAAAGATGCAATAGCAAGCCTATATCGCATTCCTAGTAAGCTTAAAGCTCATATTAAAAGCATTAGCAGACAGGGCGAAAGGTTCAGTACTATTCTAACAGAAAAAGGTAAAGAGATTTTAAAATCAATGTCGGAAGCGGAAATATCTGATAATTCTACTCTCAATGGTTCGGATTACTTCAGTAAAATAAAACATGAATATTAAAAAATAATTGTAACCTTTACATAAATTAAACGTATAACTATTTAATTAACCAATTAAAACTTATAAATTATGATAATTAATAAAGTTAAATATGTCGTAAGTAATATTAGTAAAGAAGATTATGAATCAGAAATAAGAAGCCAATTAATTTACCAATTAGAACCAAAAACTATTATAATTGATGGAATTGAGTATATTCAAGAAGCATTATTAATTAATAAATTTTAAACCTAAAAAAATAAATAACATGACAACAACAATTGAAAGACAAAATGTAGCGCCTTCCTCAGTAGAGGGACATTTCATTAAAGGAGCAAAGAAAGTAGTTAATTTGGATAAAATTAATGAAACATTTTTAGTAGAAGCAACGGAAACTACTATTTTAGAAACAAAGAATCATACTTCTTTAGAGATTAAAGAAGACTGTTTGATTACTTGCCAAGTAGTTTATAATCCTTTTGAAAAGATGTATTCTAAATCAAAAGATTAATTAAAATAAATACTACCAGATAATTATATAAACAAATATTAATTAAGAACAACTGGTAGTGTTTTCATTCTATTTTCGTCTAACTGGCAGGACGGCTCACTTTGACTGAGCAAATTATGGTTCAAATCCATGAAATAGAACTTGGTAATTGACATGCCAAAAAGGTTGAAGGGTAATTCCTACCGTAAATGTAATAGGTTGGTACTGGTACATTCGGGTAACCACCAACAGCACTTGTCATTACCATTAAATTAAAAACCGTTTGACGACTCGGCGGAGGAAGAAGAAAGACTATAATACCTAGGTAAGTTATAGTAATAGAGTCGTACATGTTTAAAATATCAATAGGTGGTTAGGAACTATTTGGAAACTTATGGAGGATATGCCTAAATAAATGCAACTGTTACAGCCTATTGATTTTTTAACTCAATTTTGAATTATTATGTAACCTTTTTAATAATTAATCGTATAACCTTATAAATTAATAAACAATGAAGAAATATAAATTAATCAAAGAGTATCCTGGCAGTCAAAAAATAGGATACGAATCTACAATTGGTTATGAAAATTATCCTGAATTTTGGGAAGAAGTAAAAGAAGAACCTAATTACCTTATTACTGCCTTTAGAAGTAAATTAACTGGACTTGAACTCGTTATTAACAATGGTGGCGGATATAGTTCATCCAATATTCATATAAGTTCTCTTATTAAAGATAAAGATATAGAAATATACTCCGTTAAGAACTCTAAAGGAGAAGGATTCCTTGTATCTGAAACAGTTAAGTTTAGCCGTGTAACATTACCTATAATTAAATTTGAAATACTTTTTGATTGCATGTATGTTATTTTATCAAATGGAAATAGATATGAATTAGAATCTATATCTAAAGTTAAAACTGCAATTTTTGTTTCGGCGGACGGCAAAGAGTTCTATGACATAAACGAAGATTATAATCTATTCTCCGTATATCCTAAAGAAACATGGATGGAAAAAAGATATACTCTTAACGAAGCTATTTGTAAAGAAACATGGCTACACTTCCATACTAAAGAAGCAAGACAAGAATACATAGATAATAACAAGCCTAAATATAGTTTGGCGGATATTGAAAAAGCATTTACGGCTCCACACTATTCTCATCTTTATATAGGATTCAAAGTAAACTTAAAATCATTAGGTAAATAATATATGGGACACGCATTAAGGCCATATCAAGAGCAAGCGCTCTGTAATATAGAAGATGACTTAAAGAATGGATCAGATAAGCTATTATTGGTATTAGCAACAGGTCTTGGTAAAACAAAAGTAGCAGTTGATTTAGCCGAAAGATTAAAAGCTAAAAGAGTTTTGTTTATTGCTGATACTGAGGAGCTAATAGAGCAATCCGCACTTGCTTTTATTGAAAATAAGTTCGATGAAGAAATGGCTAGTCACGTAGAAGGAATAGGGTTTATTAATTGGGTAAATGGAGCTAAATGTCACTTTGAAAATCATTCTAATACATTTAGGATGGGAGTTATTAAAGCTGATGTATTTAAAATTGATGCAGAGGTTATCGTAGCCAGCGCACAGACTTTATATAGAAGGCTTGACAAAATACCTGAAGATTATTTTGATCTTATAATCGTAGACGAATGCCATAAATACATGAGTCGTACGTATATCCAACCGCTAAATTTTTTCAAACCTAAATTAATGGTAGGATTATCAGCCACTCCGTATCGCATGGATGGTTTATCCCTAGGAAATTTATTTGATAAAATTACATTTGAGTATAACATAGGAGATGGTATTAAAAACAATTACTTGTGTCAATTAGACGGCATTAGAATAAAGACAGATGTTTCTTTAGATAATGTAAAAACTACCGCTGGTGAGCTTAATAGTAAGGATTTGTCTACAGAAGTAAACATACCTAAAAGAAATAGATTAGTAGTTGAAAGTTATATCAAGCATGCTACTGGAAAACAAGGGATATTCTTTTGCGTGGACGTACAACATAGCGTTGATTTAGCAGAAATGTTTAATGGATATGGTATTAGTTGTAAGCCTGTTGTTGGAGATGAGAAAGTAACGCCCGAAAGAAAAAGAACTATTACTGAGTTTAAACAAGGTAAAATACAAGTATTAACTAATGTGATGGTACTTACTACTGGTTTTAATTATCCAGAAATAGGTTGTATAGGTAATGTAGCGCCCACTAAGTCATTAGTAAAGTTTGTTCAGTCAGTAGGTAGAGGAACAAGATTAAAATCCAAAGAATATGTTGATAAGTTTGGTCAGATATGTACAATATTGGACTTCGTTGATTCTACATCAAGACATAAACTTATAAACTGCTGGGAATTAGACAGAGTCCTTAACTTAGAAGATAGAGTGTTTACTACAGAAGCTAAGAAACAATTAATATTAGAAGAAAGACAAAGAAGGGTAGCTCATGTAGAAAACTTACATAAGAAAGATGAGAAAATAGTTCTTATTGAATTACCTCCAGCTAAACAATTTGCTTGGAAGAAAATGCAAGAACCTGCAACGGCTCCTCAATTAAAATGGATTTCAGATTTAGGCTATGATATAAATTCTATTCAATATACTAAACAACAATGTGCGGATATAATAGGCATGGAAGTTTGTAGTAAGAGAGAAAAAGATTATTTGGAATCTAAAGGATATGATGCTAAATTCGCAACAAAGTCTCAATATTCAACGGTTTTCTATGAATTAGAAATGAAGAAAAAATATAGTAAAAGATAATGGCTAAGAAGAAAGTATATCCTAAATGTGACATCTGCAAAAAAAGAAGTAATAGAAGGTCGCTTACGTTTAGTTTTTGGTCCTCCGCCGACATACGGAGAGATTAAAGGATTAAAACAATGCTACCATTGTTTAGGAGGATTAACTAATATAAAAATGATAAACAAACAAATATGAGAACATCTAATAAGTTTGATAGCGAAAATAATGAAATTTTTGAAGGCGATAAGGTTATACATTCATGGGGATGGTTCACATGGAACGGCGAACATAAAATCAGATATAGAATACATACTATTACAGTTAATGATGCTTATTTAATGGGTGATGGGCAAATGCACGATGATGGCGGTGGTATTATCTTTTGTTTAGGTAAATCATATAATTTTTGGGAAGGAAAAACGGTTACAAAATTAACGACAGAAGAAGTTGAGAAAATTGGAATGAAAGATGATGTAGATTTCTTTTTTGATGATAATAAAATTGCTGTAAAATTTACAGACCAACATTTTATGGGAATATCTAATGAAGAATGGGATTTAGAGATGAAAAGAAGAAATGATTTTGAGTATAAAATGTTTTTTGGAGAGCAATGAAAGCAGAAATAATAGTTATTAAAGACGGAAAAGATTATAAAATATCAGATACGGCTCTCATTCAAGACTACCAAAGACTAAAATACATACCAACGCTAGATAAATTACTTGATTGGAGGTTGTTTCTTATGCAGGATGATAAATATAGCGAAATAGAGATGCAACACATTAAAAAAGAAATATTAGCAGTAGATTACTTATTAAACTTAAAACAAAACAAATAAACATGGCAAAGAAAACACCACCAACAGGAACGATTAAAGAAAAAGAAACACCTAAAGATTTAATTATCGAAGGAAACATGGATTTCACAATAACCATCAGCAAAGAAGGTTACTTGTTAGAAACTAAAAATAGTGTAGATAATGATGTTGCATCAATGCTTCACGCAAGGGGAGTAATTGAAATGATTAAAAAAGATAGCGAGATGACAAAGAAAATGCCTGTTTATAAATCATTAACTCCAGAATACAAGAAACAGTTTAATGATAGATACAATAAGCTAATTCACGCTTCCTATATTTTAGGGACTATTTCTGGAGAGCTTTTAATGAAAGCTATGTATGCAAGTGATAAAGAAGTAAAATAACTCAAAACTGAATTATAAATGGTAAAGTTGGAAGTAACACAATTAGATGATATATTCATCTATAATTTTACAGATGCTGATGGAACTTCTAAGTCTATAAAGTTTAAGAAGGAAACACATGATGCAATAGAAGCTTACTACAAGAAGCTAAAGAGGGAGAAAAAGAAACCAGCAAAGGCGCCGACACTTCAGGAAGTTAAAGACTATTTCAAACAAGAAGGCTATCAAGAAGATACTGCTATTAGATTCCACAAGTACTATGAAGCCTTAGACTGGTTCGATGCAAACTCTAAGCCCGTATTAAGATGGAAAGGAAAAGCAATTTCGAGCTGGTTTAAGCCTGAGGCGAAACTTAAAGTAGAAGTTAAAAACACATCCTCATTTTTTCAAAAATAAATGGAATTAAAAGAAAAAGAACGCAGTATATTAAACTTATACGCAGACAACGCAGACTTATTTGTAGGATGCGAACACTTAGTGTTTAACGAGCTATGGCACACAGATTTTAATCGTAAGAAGTATCAGATAATAGCCTTTAATCATAATAATGGTAAAAAGTCTGATACTTACCTAATAGCTAATCAGCTAAAGAAAGCAGGTTTTAATTCTAAAGTTATTAGCGAGGAAACGGCGGACGCTAACTACAAAATAGCTAAAAATGTATCTGAATACGTTAAAGATATTTTTGATGAGTATTCTAAACGATTATTAATACCCAAGCTTCAATATATGCACTCAGAACTTACGTCTGAGGTAGCTGATATTAATGGGTGTCTGGAAGGATTAAAGTCTATTATAGGAGATATAGAGGCTATTAAGAATAATTTAAGTGTAGAAAGAAAAGTAGAGGATATTTTTGATAAAGCTTTTGAGGAATTAATGGAAGCCCAGAATAGTGATAAGAGTATCATAGGTTATTCTACCGGACTTAAAGATTTAGATGAAATATGTTGTGGATTAAAACAAGAAGTTATTGTTGTTGGTAGCCCTCCAGGTTGTGGAAAGTCAAGTTTAATGGTAAATATCATTGACAATGTATCTGTTAAGCAGGGTATGCCAATGTTAGTACATAGTTTAGAGATGCCTGCCACTCAGTTAATGAAAAATATGTGGGCCAATAATCTACAAATAAACTCTTACGGAATTAGAAGCGGGCGTCTATCTGATGATAATTTAGTTAATATTAAAAACTACAAGCAGAAACTTAAAGATAATTTAATCATTGACGATACTCCAGGACTAACTTGGCAATATATAGAAACAAGGGTTAGAAAAATGCGAAAAAATATTCCTGCGGAACAAGTTATTGTAGTGTTGGTAGATTATATTCAAATTATGAGAAATAGTATTGAAGAATCAAGAGGTATAGGTACATCAGAGCAATATGATTTAAGGTGCAATGGATTAATGGAAATTTCAAAAAAGTATAATGTTTGTATGATTGAATTATCTCAAGTTACCAGAGAGGTTGGTAAGAGAGAGAATAAGAAACCTACAATGGGAGATTTGAAAGGTGGCGGAGGAATAGAGGCTAATGCGGTACAAGTTTGGATGTTATATCGTCCTGACTATTTTGAAACAGATCCAGAGGAGAATGGAATAAGTTTAAAAGGACTTTGTGAGATAAATGTAGCTAAGAATAGATACGGAGAAACTAAGAGGCTATATGTGAAGTTTCGTGGAGAGCACTCAGCGTTTGAAGATTTTAAAATAAGCTCCAATGATATTCAAACAGGCAAAGGAGGCAAAGATGTTTTTTAAAACACAAGTAGGATTATCTCTATGCGTTATATGCCTTAAAGAGTTCTATAATCTATACGATAATGAAGGCGTAGGGGTAATTACCAATCATGAATCTGGCGCCTTGTTATATGATTTAATTATGTGGGCAGGAAATGAAGTAGATATTGATAAAGAAACTAAAGCGATTATTTGGAAAGACTGTTGTGATGATTACAAGATAATATATAACAGAACCATTACAGATAAAGAAAAGCATAAGAAGTTAAGAGAGGATTTATATAAAGCAAGATTAATAGAATATTGGTTAAATAAGATGGCGGATGTAGAAAAAAGAGTGTTGCCAGCGGATATTAATATACCTAAACTTAATGCTCACTACCACAAATTTAGGCTATTAAGAGAAGATTAAAAAAAGTTTGAATAAATAATCAAATTAATGTAACCTTTTTAATTATGCTTCGTTAAACTATATAAATTAAGAAAATGGCAAAGAAACAAATCATAACAATAACAGATTTAGTAGTACAGAATCCTACCTTAAAAGCATCTCTATCTAAGTTTGAGAATGTAAAACAACAACTCGACGAGAGAGCTAAACTATGCTTACTTATTAAAGTAACAGATGAATCTTCATTGAACGTGTGCGAAAATAATATGGCTAAGATGAATGATCTAATCAAAGAGGTAGAAAGTGTCCATAAAGAAGTTAAGAAGCCTTACTGGGATAATTGTACTGCTATTGATGCCGCTAAGAACTATGTATTAGATTTTATCATTAATCCTGTTGATTACTTAAAAAGTGAGAAAGTTAATTACATTAATAAAATAGAAGCAGAAGCTAAAAGAAAAGCTGATTTAGAGATGAAATTTTTATCTTTTAAAGATACAATCAAAATGTGTTTAGAAAATGTAGATACAATTAAATCTTGTGAAGACTATATAGATAAATTAAATAGACCTGTAAATCCTGAATATTGGCAAGAATTAATGCTTCAAGCAATATCATTACACGATAATTATATTATTCTATTCGCTTTAAAGAAACAAGAGTTAATGGCTATTGAAACTGCATCTCCAGATGAAATAGAAGCCATTAAACAAGTTGCAGAAGAAGCTAAAGCTAATATTCAAGATGTTGTTGTGGAATCTACTCCTATTGTAGAGATTAAGAAAGTCCGCAGAACTTGGAAATTTGAAGTTAGCAACCTGGCGGATGTGCCAAGAGAGTTCTTAATGGTAGATTATTCTAAAATTAAAGAATGGATGAAAGAAAGAGAGAGCCGTTTAGTAGATGGAGAAGTAGTAAAAGGTATTAAATTCTTTAAAGAAATAACAACAACAGTTTAATTATGGAAAATATATGCAAAAATTGTAAGTTTTGGGACATTACAGAGCAGTACCCTATAAAACAACATCAAGTTGGAGAGTGCAAAAAAGTTAAGATGTTTTGGGATAATACAGAGTGGTTTGATAATGAAGACGGAGAATACACTAGAAGATTATCAGAAGATGTTAAGAACGATAAAGCATTTGTTCAAGATGGTTCAGATTATATAGCAAAACTATTAACTCTTGGAAATTTTGGATGTAATCAATTTGAAGATGATAAACGTTAAACTATTAAGAAAGATACAAGAGAAGCATCCTGAGTACTCTATTCATCAATTAAGGAGTGTTATAAACTATCATTGGGAGATATTTAATCGTAAACTAAGTAAGGCTCAAACAGTAGATTTAACTATTAATAATATAGGGACTATACACACTCATAGGAATGTAATAAACATAGCTAAAGCAAATTCATTGCAGGCTTTGCGCAAAAAAGATAAAATAAAATTAAGGTACTCAGATAAAAATTTGTTATTTTAATCAAATAACGTAACTTTACATCAAATAACACGTATAAAAGTAATATTAACCATAAAAACAAAAACAGATGTCAAGAAGTAATCCAACAGAAAATGCCGTAAATCCTGCATCCAAATTTATCGAATGGTCAGGTTCGGAAGGAAAGTTTAAATATTTCGATAAAACTAAAGGAGAAAAAGGGGAAAACGTGTTCTTAGAACTTCCTTTTTATTTTTTACCATTAGATCAATTATCTACCTGTAAAGGATATGATGAGAAAGCAGGATTAGGATTCTATTCTAATGAAATTCGTAATACAAAGAACGATATGCTTACCATTAGAACAAAGAATGGAGTAGTTATGACTGGATTATATGAACAATGTAAAGAGAAATTAGCATCTCGCGGATTAGATTACGTACAATCAGTTTATGTAGCTATCAAAGAAGGTAAAGATTATGTATTAGCCAACTTACAATTAAAAGGTTCTGCACTTGGCCCTTACATTGAATTTTGTAAAGGTAAAAAGATGAGCGAGATTGGCGTGGCTGTTAAAAAATCTAATCCAATGAAGAAAGGAGCAACTAAGTATTTTGAGCCAGTGTATGAGGTTTTAAAAGTATCAGAAGAGGCTAATACGGTAGCTGTTGAATTAGATAGAGAATTACAAGAGTATTTAACTCCATATTTGACTAAAAATTCATCTGCGGTAGCTACTGATAAGGTTGATGAAAATCAAGATAATGGATTGAATAAGGCTTCTCAAAAATCAACCGCTAAAATGGAAGAGAAAGAATCCTCTCCTATTTTTACGGGAGATGATGACAACGATATGCCGGCATTCTAACATTTAATCTATAAAACGGAATACGCATTAGCTCAGTTGGTAGAGTCAAGGATAGTGATAAAGATCATCCAGAAAGGTCACGGGTTCGAGTCCCGTATGCGTATCAAAATAAATACTATGAATATCGAAGTAAAACATTTCGGCAGGGTTCTACAAAACGGAAACATATCTTTCTATAATAATGAGATGTGGCAGGAACAACGTCAATCATTAGCAGGAAAAGAGTTTGAGTTAATACTTAGAGAAAAACATAAACGCCCTACCGTATCTCAATTTTCTTACTATTGGGGAGGTATATTAGGAACTTGTTTAACTTGTGAATGCTTTAGTCACTATACTACTAAAGAAGAGCTACATAAGGAAGTATTTGCTCCGATGTATCTTTCTTACCAAGTAAGGGTAATAGTAGGTAAAAAGAAGTGGGATAAAGTAATGGTAAAAAGCTTATCTGAGCTGAATAAAAAAGAAACATCCGATTTTATAGAGAATGTTATTAACTTTTGCTCAGAACAAGGAGTAGTTATATTACCAAGTGAACAATATATAGAAAAGTATTACAGAGAAATAACTGTTAAAGAATAATAATATGAAAGAAATAAAAACATACGATGACTTAAAAGAATTTGCTGAAAATTTATTGATAAAATGTGATAATATACCGCCTAATTTAGTTTTAGAAATAAAATTATCACGTGAAGATTATTGCCAATTAATGACTGGAATATCATATATTCAATATAATCAGTATGGAATTATCGCAAGTTCAGATTCGTTTACATTAAAATATACTCAATTAACTTTTAAAATAACAGTTAAAGAATAAACTAATGGAAAAAGAAAAATATTATACGCCGAGCATTCAAGAATTTTGCGTTGGATTAACAGTTAATTATACCGATAAAGATTCTAAAATAGAATATACCGATTACACTATAGTTGAACAAGATTTTTTTCAAATATACGGAGACCCTTTTGACGAACTTTACACTTTTATTAAAGTTATTTATGAAGGAAATCCTAAATTGAAATACCTTGATAGTAATGATATAAAAAGTTTAGGATTTAATAATGTATTAGGAGATACTAAATTTACTATTGATTATGTTGATTCAAGTTCTCATAAAATAAAGGTAAATCTACTTTATCAGCCATCAAACAATCATTTATTGTTATCTCGCGGATATTATAAGCAAGGAATTATAGAAGAAACAGATGAGATATATTTTAAAACAATGTTCTTTGGAACTATTAAAAATAAATTAGAGTTATCAAAATTATTAAAACAATTAAACATAAAATAAACATGACGCCAAAAGAAGCAATGACTCAAGAAGTAAAATCAAAAGATGGTAGAAACATTATTGTTTCAATAGAAACGTTTAAAAATCCAATAGGAAATGTACCAAACTCTGGAGAATTTCACACGCTATTAACATTAACGGATAAGAAAACTAAAGTAATGATTGGAAGAATGCCATTCCCAAAAGCTACTAAAGAGGTTTTAGAAAAGCAAATGGAAATAACTATTAACAATATAGACCAATACTTAGATGTCATTAGTAAAGGATAGTAAAGTACTCAAAAAGCTTCTCCACGATAGACTCAAAGAGTTATATCCAAGTAATGCGGAGTCTGGATTTAAGAACTCATCTGTTATTAAAGATGCTAAAGAAAGAGGCTTTAAAATAGATGCAGGGCAAATATCAAGATACTTTAATGGAAAGGCAGACCAACAGAATAAGTTAAGTGAAAATCAAGTTATATGGTTAGCTGTTAGATATGGCATTCACTTTGAATTACGGATTGATAAACCTAAGTTCAACGAAGCAGAAGCATTAAATAAACTTAAATTAATATTTGGATAATGAAAATAAAAATAAAAACAAGTGAAATTAATTTTGATTCAGATTTACTTAATATACAAAATGAAGGTTATGGCGGAGAAAACTTAATAAAGTTTATTAAGGATTTAATAGATAACATAACTACAAACTCATTAAAGTTAAAAAGTAATGCCGAAGTGTAAATCCTGCGGAGTTAAATTTACTCCTAAAAGATTTCTTCAGAAGCATTGTATGTTAAATGAGGAATGTACAAGTGCTGAGATTAAAATGGTACTTGATAACAACCGCCGATTAGCAGAGAAGAAAAAAGCAGATGAATGGAAAGAAGAAAAAAAAGTAATGGTGGAGAAGTTGAAAAACATGGGAGATTATGAAAAAGACTTACAAACCGAAATAAATATCTTATCTCGCTTAATAGATACAGGATGCCAATGCATTAGTTGTGGAACTCCAGGCAAACCTCAAGCAGGACATTATCATTCTCGCGGAAAAAACACTACTCTTAGATTCAATCTTAATAATCTCCATATCCAATGTTATAGATGTAACGTCCAACTTTCTGCTAATATAATCGGTTATAATAAAGGACTTATATCTCTTTATGGTAAAGAGTATCAGGAGTATGTAGAGTACAAGATGCCATTAGAATTTCCGTTGGTTAAATGGACTAAAAATGACCTTATTTTATGGAAAGCTCAAGTAGTAGCTTATAAAAAAGAAGTAGCTAAATTAGAGTTTCCTTTATGCGTGGAAGATAGACTTTACTGGAGAGGATATTACAATGAGAAGATAGGTATCTATAAAAATAATTCAAATCTGAGTTAAAAACGTAACTTTTTAAATTAATCTTCATACAAGTACTTAAATCAAAACAAAATAATTATGAATATACTATTTATTACATTATCAATAATATCAATTTATACAAGTCAAATGGGGATATGCGCATTCATAAATATAAAACACGCGGTTCCTTTTCCATCAACTTTTTTAAGATTTATGGTACTAACATTTTTACCATATATATTGTTTTGTTTAATTTTAAATAAAAAACCATGAAAAAGCCTGTAATAGAAGTACCTGAAGAAGATAAGGAGCCTGCGGGTGAACCTTATCTATCTGAACATACAATTAAATCTTATCCTCCACACACCATTACTTACTTAGAAGAATACAGACAAGAAGATATTAAACAAGTCCGCGAATGGAAAAACAGAGTAATAAAAATAAGAGATTCTTATCAAGGAACTTCACTTTTTATTACTTGGGATTTAGAAGCAAGGAGAGTAATTGAGTTTTTAAATAAATTCAATTAATAAATTTTGATTAATAGAACAAATAGTTTAATTTTATAACCACAAAACAAAACAGACAAATGAAAAACAGACATGAATTGGCTGAAGAGGCTTCATTAATTTTCCTAAAAGGAACGGAAGATAAGTTAATTACCCTAAAAGACAGAATAAAAAGGCTTTTAGGAGATGAAACTTGGAAACAAAATTTAACTTATAATAATGAATTAGCTATAGAAGCGGGATATGTATATGCCGATAAATTTATTGAAATTCAAGGACAAAAAATAAAAACAGAAAATGAGCAAAACAAGTAGAGTAACTGTCAAAATTAACTGCCTAAAGGCGTGGATGACAGAAAACAAAATCCCTAAAGTAAAACTAACCTTAACACAGCCAACAACCTATGGAAAACATTAATCAAGAAGTAATTGAATTATTAAAAAACTCACCAGTACCTAAAGGATTTGAGAAAAACAACATAGGTATTATACCATTAGGTAAATCAGTATTATTGAAAAGAATAAAAAAAGGAGAAGAGAAGTTGTCTAGTGGGATAATTATAGCAGTAGGTAATTTAACCGCTGATTATGTAGCTAGAGTTGTTGCGATTGGGCCTGGAGTTGATAATGGATTAAAGGTAGGGTTAAAGGTTATTTATAATGAAATGGCTAATATGGAGTCTTATATTAACGGAGAAACTTACATTAAGATACATCAAGATTCTTGTTATTATGTTCTATTAGATGAGCAAATAAATGTAAAAGTTGCTCCTAAGTCTTTAGAGCAAATTAGAGTAGAAGAGAAAATAAAAAAACAAGACGCTACTTTAAAGCGTGTAGAGGCTAAACAGAAGAACGATGAAGATGCTTATACCGAGAAGTTAAAATCAAGGAAAAAGACAACTTTCGCAGTTACTAAATCTTCTAAAAAGAAATAGAATATGCAGAGAGTTACCGCTGAAGAATTAGCTTTATCACTAAATTGTCATAATTTAGAAGAAGGGTTTACTAAATACGTTATTAACTTAGCCAGGAATAGTAATCTAGTCATTGTTTCTGCAATAGGAGATGATACAATAGTCTTCAGCGGTGCTTTAAAAGATGAATTTGATTTGCTTCACGGCGGACAAATATTTTTAGATAAAGAAGACAATGAATGTATATCTTATACTCGTCAAAATGTAGATAAAACTCGCAAGAAGATAGAAGTATTATGGGACAAACATAGTTATTGTAAATGGAAGTTTATTACACTTATAAAGCATTCTACATATAATTTAAACAGGGGCGGTAAAGGATTTTGTAAAGGATTTATATTTAGCTTAGATAGTATTTAAAAGATTAATTTAATAAATAAAAAAAATGGAAAATAATAAAGAAAAAGTATTTCTTGATACATTATTAGAGAAAATAAATGAAATGGCGCATAATCAAAATATGTTTCCTGCAAATCATGATTATGCTTCTAAGGGTAAATTAGAGATTGAAAAATTAGAAGGAATGGAAGGCGATAAAGACGATATACAATTTGTTATAAAATATAAAAATGGCACTTTTGAAAGAAATATTTTCAATCCAATAACTACTATTAAAAATGATTTAAGTGAAGAATATCTTGAAGCTATTTACGCACAACTATCAGCATATTTGATCTATTTATCTATGTATAATATAGGATCTGTTAAAGATGAATGTCCAACAATATCTGATTTAATAATAAATGGTGAAAACTGGAAAGAAAAAGTATTATATTTAAAAGAAAAAGGAATATTCGTGAATTACAGAAATTAAAAAAAATTGCCCCTCGCGCAGGGATCGTAACAATAGAAGGCTTATTGGTTTTGTTTTTTCATCATTATTTTCCCAATAGCATACTAACTATCCGAATCGTAAGTCGGTAATTAACCCTCCTTAAACAAGAGGGTTTTTTATTGGAGTAAACCATTAAGAACTTCGTAAAGTTTAGGTAAATCTGAATCTTTCCAACAGTTATAAACTACAGAATCGGCAGTACCACACACTCCGTTAATTGCTGGAGATGAAGATGCGAATATTTCAGTTAATACATCTATGGGAGAAACTTGAAATGAGATAGATAATATAGTTGTTGTACATGGAGTATTAATTGTCCAAAATCCAATAACAGAAGGGTTAAATATATTAGAACCAGTTTCACTTCCTTGATGGTATTTAAATGATAATCCTGAGTTGTTTAATAAATTCAATAAGATTGTTTGAGTTCCTTGATTAGCAGGTAATTTATATGAGCTTACAGCTAACCCATTCAAGTATAAATGAAAAACATATCCTACAAGAGAAGTAGCTGTTGAATTAAGTAATGTAGATTTAAAAGTAACTGGAGTAATAGTTACATTTGTTTTTTCAGAGAAATCATAACAGTCTAATCTATTGATTAATTTAGAAGCTAAATATAGCTTACGCGCACAACATTCGCCTATATCTTCACCGTAAGACATCTTTTTAGATATTAAATCTAATGACTTAACATAAGAACACTTCGCGTTTAAAAGTGTTATTCTGTGGTTTTCTTTAAGGTCCATTAGTTATATACTCTTATTTCTATAGGTGTATTAAGTAAAAAAGAATTTGTTAATACAGAAGTATCTGTCCTGTAAGTTTGGAATATTATATTAGTCCCATTCCATGAACCTGAATCAAACATTACTGCGCCAGATTTGGCTGTATTTTTAATCTCTAGTGGGCCAAACAAAACAAATGTTTTATTATTAGGAAATAATCCTCCTGGAGACGTTATAGTGTATACGCCTACCGAGTTATATGAAAATGTAGGAATTTCGCCTAAAGTATTCATTAATATACTTACTGTTGGAGCCGAAGTTCCAATTTGAGAAATAAAAGCAGCATATACTCTATATCCTAAAGCTGATACAGAACTTGAATCACCTTTTTCTCCTTTTGTTGTTGTAGATATATTACATCCACATTTACCTTTACATTTACACATATTAACAGTCTTTACATTTATTATCACATATTTCTTTAGCCTTAGTTATAAAACTATTAGCTTTATCATCCATTCCTACATTCATAGCGTAATTTGAGCCATTAAGGAATATTTCTTGTTTAATTATATCTAATATGGCTTTATCTGAACACGAACAACCCATATCTAAGTCTAAATAATTTTTACTAGTACAACATTCTACGGTACAGGTAGATATAAATCCATCAGAAGTAGTATAGCTAAACGATGTGCCTCCGCTTAATCCACTAATAGTATAATCCCATTTATATAATCCATCTACTACGGTAGGTATTTTAACCGCATAATCTAATGCTATATTCAAATTTACTAAAGGAAATACTAAGGAAACTAATTTAGAATAAATATTATGCACCACTAAGTTTAAATCAGTTAAAGTACATGCAGTAATAACTCCATTAACTACAGTAAAATTAAATAAGATAGGAGTAGTCATTTGAGGATAATATACGTTTAATGCAGCAGAAGTAACATCATTTAAAGCTATTCCTCCAGTTAATCCGTAACCGTTTATATTATAATCATCCACGCATACAGATACTAAAAATCCTGTAGTATCAGAGAAGTTTAATTCTGTACAGCCGTTTTCTACACAAACATCTCCAGATAAATTTATTCTTACAAGTGCCATTTAATTTAATTTTATAGTGTAAATGTATAAATTATTCTATTAAGTTTTCAGCAAAGGTTATAGCTTTATTAGCTGGGATAATTCTTTTAGTTTTTTGCCAAGCATCTTCCTCAAATCCAACAAGTGCAGAAAAAGCATTAATAAAGTCTTTAATCTTACCTAAAACAGCCGCAGGATTAGAAACCATATATTTATCTTGCTCTAAATCAAATATAAATAACACTTGACTTAATGCGCTATCCCAATTTAAACCTCCTTTTTTCTTTTCATCATCATCATCTCCATCGTGCTTAAGAGCTAATAAAGCTCCTATTGTAGCCATTCCTTTTAAATTAGTAACAAAAGCAGGGTTAGTTATAGCTTTTTTAATATCACCTTTCTTTAAATCAGCATACATTTCTTTAACTCCTACTCTTAACATCTTAGTATAAGAACCTTCTTTCTCTACTCCATAAGCATTAATATACTTTGCAGAGAATCTTTCTTTAAACCAATCTGGAATCCAAACTTTAAATTGAAATAAAGCTTTACCAAATTCTCCACGCATAATATTACGACGATCCTCATCAGGATATTTACCCTGGATGTCAGTAACTCTGTTTTTAATTTGAGTCATTTTAGATTTTAAAGCATCCTCATCTACTCCTTTTTTTACAGTTAATACATTGTTACCATACTTGTCTTTAGTAAATTCAAAGCTATCAAACTCTTCTTGACTAAGTAATCCTAATCCTAAAGAACCTTGTATTTGATATTCGCCTACTTGAGTTCCAAATGTAGCTAACTTAGCAAATATACCATTAGCTTTAATTACAGGATGCGAGTCAAAGTCTTGATTAACTAAATTGTATTTTTTAATAATACCCAAGGCATAATCATTAACAACACCTACTTGTTTTCTACTTCCTTTACCTCCAAATAGTCTAGCATTACCTCTAGCTAATATCTCTGCATTTTCTGCTCTCCAGTTGTTATAATTACCCATAAATACGTTAATTAAATTGGCTGGCACGTTAAACCACATAGTTGTACTCGCTACTAGCTTTCTTAAAGATTTAACCGCCGCATCAATAACAGGATCATTTACATGTGGTTCTTTAAATATATGTAAAGCTTTCCAATCATTAATCCACTTAGATACATTCTTTTTAGGAATATATCCTTCTTCCATATAACCATTCTTATTAAGATACTCTACTGCTTCCACTAACGGCATAATTTTACTAATATGCTTAACATGAGCTGACTCATCTATAAATTGATTCATAGCTTTATAAAAGTCTTTTGAGTACCCTCTATCTTTAGCTCTTGGTTTGTCGAACTTACTTACTAATTGTCCTTTCTCGTTTAATGAATACTCAGCATTTCCTTTTAATTCTAAAGGATTATCTTTTTCATCTATGTTTTGACCTTTCTTTAATTGGTATCTGGCTTTAATATTAGCTACAAGTAAATCAAATAAGGCTTTTGCCATACTTTGAATACTTTTTTTGTCGGCGCCAGCTATAATTTCTTTTTCTATTTCAGAATAAGACATTACTTTACCATTGTGTATAATTCTAACTCTACCTAAATTAGTTGCTCCTCCGCCTAAATAATAACTAAACGCAGGAATTAAACCTTCAGATTTGTAAGCCTCTCTAAAGTTCTTATCCACTCTAATGGCGCCCATCTTAACATTCTCAAAATCATTTTCAGACATAGACTCTCTATACCCCGCAACTGTTTCTCTATGGAAGTCTAAGTAGTCAATTTTAGCCTTAGATAAGCCTTTAGCCTTTGCTTCATCTATAGTTAAGTAATTACCGTCTTCATTAACCATCCACTCAAAATACTTACTTGAGTCTGAACTAAATCTATTGACTTCTTTTCCCGTAATACCTAATCTTTTATTCTCTTCTTGGATTACTTTTAATCCTAGTTTTTTGTGAGTATCTTTTAACGAATTAGCTTCACTTAATTTTTCAATAATAGCTTTACCGTATGCTAAACTTACCGCTTGCATATCAGCATTCTTTTCAGAGAAGTGAGAATGGTGCAATATCTTACCCTGTAATGGACTAATATCACTTGTCTTAGCTAAAGCTTCAATTACTCCCTCTTTACCTTTAGAAATCTCCTGTTGTTTAACAGTAACTTTATGTCCAAGTCTTTGATAAGCTCTTTCTTTTACTGATTTAGCAGCTTTATCATTAAACGAAAATAACTTAGTAATTAAATCATTTAATTCTTCATAAGTATAAGAATCTAAGTCTTTATCCTTTAATATTTCTTGTACTGCACTGAAATCTTTTTTATATTTTTTATATTCTAAATATTTTTTTGCTTTAATGGCAAATTGCTTACTAGCTTCTTTTAAATCTAATGTAGCTTTTTCATGCTCTTCTAAAGTGCCATTTACTAAAGCGTCTTGCTCTGCGCTTTCAGCTTCTTTATACTCAACACTAGCCTCTTGATATTTATCAAATTCTTTCTGAGCATTAAAACCTTCTTCCGAAGCATATTGTTCTAGGCTAAGTGGGCGTGGGCCAATAGGATTCTTCTTTTTAATTCCTTTACTAAGCTGTTCTTTGCCAGTCTCAGTACCTTTTAATCCTTTAGTTCCAACGCCACTTATTATTTGTTTTGCAAGGCTTTTAGCTATGTTCTTTTCTATGCCTAATTTACGTTTAAACCAATCGAATATATAGTCTAAGTATTGTTTAAACTTACTCTTATCATTTACGTTATCAAATATGTCTGCGCCTTCTCTACCGATTGCCTCAGCTAATACTTCTTTGTCTAATTCTTTCTCGCTTAATTCAGGATAACTCAATTTAGTTTCTTTGTATAACGGAGTGTTTCTAAGTTGTTTAATAGCCGCCTGTATTACTTTATTATCATAACCCATAGCATCAATTAAAACGTGTCCTGCTTCGTGAATAGGAGTGTCTAATCCTGCGTAATTAGGATTTAAGTAAATGTTTTTTCCATCTGCGGATACCTTACCTGCAACTGTAGATTGACTTTTATCAAACTTATCAGCATTAACCTCTACATTAATTCCTTTAAATGCTTTTGTAATAGCCTCTACTACTTTAGTAATATCGCCTTTACGTTGTGATACTTTTTGAAATGGTTCGTTTTCTGATTCATTAGTAATAATATCAGTTCCTTCTTCCCATTTATCTTTCTCTGCAAGCGTTGTTAATTCTTCGTCAGTTTTGCCTTCTAAATAATCAATAGCTATATCTAATTTATAACCTAACTCTTCATTTAATTTATCATAAGCCTCTATAACAACTTGCTCTGCTTCACTTGGAGCTAATCTTTCTTTTTCCCCTATTGCTTTGACTCCTCCAATTTTGATTGGCTCTTTATGTGGTTTATTGTTTTTTCCATCAGCTTCTTTAACACTTCCGTCGGTAAGTTTCTCTCCGTTATTGGCACTTTCTTGTTTTCCATTTTCTTTTGGTTTTACTTCTTGTTTATTAATAATATCTAATGCTTTCTCAGGCTTCATGTTATCAATATTAGCCTTACTAAACCCTAAATCGTGTAATTGTTGTCTTACCGCCTTTGTAATAGTTAAAGGAACGGATGCTTTTTGTTCTTTTACCTTAACCTTACCTTCATCTACTATCTTCTCTGTAGCTATTTTAGCTTTTTCTGTAGGAGTTTTAGGTATAATAGGAACTATTGGAGTGTTTCTTAAACGCTCAACTTCTTCCGGTAGTAATGGATCCTCATGTTGTGATTTAATGTCTTCTAATTCTCCTTTTATTTGGTTATAGGAATATAATGGATTACGGCGTTTATCTTCTGCATTTTTAGCTCCAGTATGTGTTTCTTTAACATAAGCTAAAAACTTACCACTACTTTTTTGATATATCTTAATTACTCTTTTTCTTACTATTTTACCATTAACTTCTTCTGGAGCTAATTCAACCACCTTAACACCTACAGGCTCATTAGCTATATCACCTTTAAGCCTTTCTGTATGTAAATGTCCGCTTAATCCGCTTTTATCTATAATTCTAGAAGATGCTATTTTTAATATTTTACCATCTTCAAGTTTAACTCTAATGGTTCTGTTTTTCTTTCCGTTATATTCGTATTGATGTAAATATAATTGCCCATTAACTTCGTGATTAGGTTGTTCCCATATCTCTTTTCTAGCTAATTTATGTATAAGCCTATCATCTGTTTTTGAATGATTAAATTCTTCAGCAGGCACTTCTTTGTAAGTTCTTTTATCTGTAATATAAGCTTTTTCAGGCTTTTTTTCGACCTTTGGTTCTATTGGGAAATCTTCATTTGGAGATGAAGCATCTTTCTGTTTCAACTTTGAGTTACTTTTCTCTTTTTCTTTAATAAATTCAGCTCTTTTAGTTCCAATATAATCAATTAAATCAGGAGTAGTTTGATTAGCGTTATCCATTTGATTTAAAACAGCATCAAGTTCTCTTTCACTAACAGAACTATCAATTAAATCTTGCCATCTACCTTCCGTGGCTAGCTTATGTTTTTCTTTTAAAGGAGATTCTTTTTCTTTTTCTTTAATAAATTCAGCTCTTTTAGTTCCAATATAATCAATTAAATCAGGAGTAGTTTGATTAGCGTTATCCATTTGATTTAAAACAGCATCAAGTTCTCTTTCACTAACAGAACTATCAATTAAATCTTGCCATCTACCTTCCGTGGCTAGCTTATGTTTTTCTTTTAAAGGAGATTCTTTTTCTTTTTCTTTAATAATTCTTTCTTCTTCTTTTTTAGGAACTATAGGCTCCCCTTTTATTTCTCCGTTACGGATTATATCATTTAATTCTGATTGTAATTCTTTTGCTTGTTTTTGCTTACTCTCAACTTTACTTCTCGATATAGGGTCTAATTTAGATATTTCATTTTCATTAGTTGGTATCTCAGTTTTAAGCCCTTGTATCTGAAATGATAATTCAAATGCTTTTTTCTCATCCACAGAGCTTAAATTAACACCTTTAGTTTCTTCGTGGTATTTCTGATAAGAATCTATTTTAAACACAGCCTGGTCATGTTCTTCTGGCGTAATATCTCCATTCTTAACGCTTGATGCTAAGTCTGCTTTTAATGCAGATACAGCTTCTCCGCCTTCTTTAACTCTATCATAAGCATTAATAGATTGTCCTTCATGTTTATTCTTTAAAATTTGGCTACCAATTGCCATAGGCGCACCGCTAGCTAGTCCTGTAGAAAAACTGTTCAAATAACTACCAAAAGATTTAGCGTCAAGTGCATCTGTTCCAAATTTAGCTTTGTCTTCGTCAGACATCTTATCCCATAATTGCTCTCCTGCTTTCTGAGTAAAGTCTTGAGCAGCTTCTTGACCACCTTCTTGAAAAGCGTCTTTTACAACTTCTTTAACTCCATTCTTAGCTAATTTACCATATCCGATAGATGTTTCTTTTACTAATTTTTTAAATGCTGCTGGCGTTATCAAACCAGTTGTGGCATCTTTTTCTATTGAGCTTATTGCTGTTTTAAATAATGCTCTCTTTTCGTTTTGGAAAAACTGAGACATAATTTTAGAATCAATACCATACTTAACGTCAAATGCCGCCATAACAGAACCAATAACGGTAGATAATCCTGCCGCATCTCTTGGGTTTAATCCAGCTTCTCTACTCGTATCATATACATCTCCAACTTGAGTAGCCCATGAGCCTGTAAATATAGCTGCTTTTTGGGCAACCTTACTTAAATCTAATGCCGTATCTACTCCTTTTAATCCTTGCATAAGCCACTTACCTCCTTTTATAAGGGTAGTAACTCCTTTAGTAGCTCCTATAAAAGGAACTATTGATTCGGCTGCCATATTAAAGCTTCCCCACAATGCTTTAGGACTTAAATCAAATCTATCTTTATCTAATAAATCAGAGAATTTAGTAATGCCTTCTGTATTAAATATTGGAGCATCTAAATCTTTATCTTTCTCAAACTTTAAAGCTTCGGCATGATTTGATAAATAATTCAAATATTCACTTTCTTCTCCTGTAGCTAACGCCGTTCCTATTTGAGTTACATCTACTACTCCTTGAGCAGC
>NZ_CALEVF010000190.1 GCF_937920395.1 uncultured Clostridium sp.
ATGCATTTAAAGAAAAAGATACTTACACCAGGTGAAATGGAAAGTGTTAAATTAACTAAAGCAGTTTTTGATAAATATAGTGACTGCAAAAAAATTACTATTAAAGTTGAAAAGGAGTAATATATTATGAGTACAAGGGAATTGACTTGCATAGGCTGTCCAGTAGGTTGTGCTCTTACAGTAGAACTTAAGGGCAAAGAAGTTATAAAAGTATCAGGAAATAATTGTAAAATTGGTGAGACTTACGGTAAGAAAGAATGTACTAATCCTACAAGAATTGTCACTTCATCTGTTTTTGTTTCTGGAGGAAACGCTAAAGTCGTTCCTGTAAAAACGCAGAGTGATATACCAAAGAATTTAATGTTTGATTGTGTAAAAGAATTAAAAGGTGTTATAGTAAAAGCACCTGTTCATATAGGTGATGTTGTTCTCAAAAATGTACTTAATACAGGAGTAAATATTATAGCCACTAAGAATATTTACGTGGTATAATAATACTAGCTTACTAATATTTCATTAAAAAATTCGCGATATTATTCAGTATAATATCGTGGTTTTTACAAATTCAAAGTAAACGGTTACCAAATTAAATTGATGAGGGGTGTAAAAATTATGGCTCAGTATGTAATTGCACTAGACCAAGGAACAACAAGTTCAAGATGCATTGTGTTTAATAAGGCAGGATTAATTGTAAGTGTAGCTCAAAAAGAATTTACACAAATATTTCCTAAAGCAGGTTGGGTTGAACATGATCCTATGGAAATTTGGGCTACTCAATTAGGTGTAACACAAGAAGCTATGGCAAAAATTGGTATAACAGCAAAAGATATTTCTGCCATTGGTATAACTAATCAAAGAGAAACTACAGTAGTTTGGAATAAGAATACTGGTGTTCCTGTATACAATGCTATTGTTTGGCAATGCCGAAGAACAGCTGGAATATGTGATGAATTAAAAACTACAGGCTTTGATAAAGTAGTACAAGCTAAGACTGGACTTATACTTGATGCTTATTTTTCTGGAACTAAAGTTAAATGGATATTAGATAATGTTGCTGGCGCAAGGGAAGAAGCAAACAAAGGTAATTTAATATTTGGTACTATTGACACATGGTTAATTTGGAAGTTAACAAATGGAAAAGTTCATGTAACTGATTATACAAACGCTTCTAGAACAATGCTTTACAACATTCATGAATTGAAATGGGACGATGAAATACTTAAAACTTTAGATATACCAAAATCAATGCTTGCAGAAGTTAAACCTTCAAGTTACTGTTATGGATATACTGATAGTTCAATATTTGGCTCACCAATCGCTATAGCTGGCGCAGCAGGAGATCAACAAGCTGCATTATTTGGCCAAACTTGTTATGAAGCAGGAACAGCTAAAAATACTTATGGAACTGGTTGTTTCCTATTAATGAATACTGGTGAAAAAGCAGTTGAATCACATAATGGTTTACTTACAACTATAGCTTATGGTATTGACGGTAAAGTTAACTATGCTCTTGAAGGAAGTGTGTTTGTAGCTGGTGCTGCTATTCAATGGTTAAGAGATGAACTAAGAATGATTAAGAATGCACCAGAATCAGAAGAATATGCAACTGCAGTTGATGATACAGACGGTGTATATATGGTACCTGCTTTTGTTGGACTTGGTGCACCATATTGGGATCCATATGCAAGAGGAACAATTGTTGGTTTAACTCGTGGTACTAAAAAGGAACACTTTATAAGAGCAGCACTCGAATCATTAGCTTATCAGACAAATGATGTATTAAAAGCTATGCAAGAGGATTCAGGCATTACACTTACATCCCTAAAAGTAGATGGTGGTGCATGTGCTAATAACTTCTTAATGCAATTTCAAGCAGATATATTAAATGTTCAAGTTGATAGACCAGAAGTTATTGAAACAACAGCGTTAGGTGCTGCATATTTAGCCGGCCTCGCAGTTGGATATTGGAAGAATCAAGAAGAAATTTCAAAGAACTGGGCATTATCAAGATCTTTCCGTTCAAAAATGGATGAAGAAAAAAGGGTTAAGCTTTTAAAAGGATGGCATAAAGCAGTTGGTAGATCTAGAGACTGGGAAGAATAAATAAAATGTATTTAGCAGAAGTAGAATGCATAATGCATTTTACTTCTGAAATAAATAAATAACTTATATATAGGGGGATGATATTATGTTACCATATTATGCGGAGTTTTTCGGAACAGCATTACTAATTCTTCTTGGTGATGGCGTAGTAGCAAATGTAGTTTTAAATGATACAAATGGACATGATGGTGGTTGGATAGTTGTAACTTTTGGTTGGGCGTTCGCAGTTGGTATACCAGCTTACATATTTGGAACAGCTAGTGGTGCCTCTTTTAATCCTGCACTTACTATTGCACTAGCTTACGCTGGTAGTTTATCATGGTCAGTTGTACCTGGCTATTGTATTGCTGAAGTACTTGGAGGTATACTCGGTGGAGTTCTAGTATGGCTTATGTATTACCCTCATTGGGCAGCTACAGATAACAAAGTAGGAAAACTTGCTATCTTTTGTACAGCACCTAGAATTAAATGTACACCAGCAAATTTTTTATCAGAATTTATAGGAACATTCGTATTAGTATTTGCATTATTAGGAGTTGCTCAAACTAAATCAGCTCCTGGATTTGGTCCACTTATTGCAGCATTTATTATTTTAGTTATCGGTTTAAGTTTAGGTGGTCCAACGGGATATGCTATTAATCCTGCAAGAGATTTAGGACCAAGAATTGCTCATGCAATATTACCGATAGCTGGTAAAGGCGATTCTAATTGGTCATATGCATGGATACCAGTAGTTGCTCCAATTTGTGGCGGTTTTATAGGTGCACTCGCAGCCGTTGCTATGTTTGGTTAGTTTAGTATTAAAATTTAAAGTTATAATAACTTATTTATTAAAAATAAGTCAACAAATAAAAACATCCAATATTATTAATATTGGATGTTTTTATTTGTTGTTAAACTAGACTTTATAGCCCTATCGAAAATACTAAAAGCTTTATCAATTTCACTTTTCGTGACGATAAGCGGTGGATGCCAAGTTATACAATTTCCTGCAGATACTTTAAATGACAACCCAAGCTCTAGGGATTTGTATAAAATATTTTCTGCAAGTTCTTCATATTTAGTCTTTGAATCTCTACTTTTTACGAATTCAAAGGTAATTAATAATCCTAAGATTCGTACGTCACCAATACACTCATAGGTGTTATAAAGTACTATGGCCTTTTCTTTTACGTACTCCGATATTTTTCTGCAATTATCTATTAGATTATTTTCATCAATAAAATCTATAGTTGCACAGATAGCAGCGCATCCTACAGCTGGTTTTTCATGGGTATAATGTCCCAGTGAAATGTCTCCCGCCTTATCATATTTAGTTTTTGTTAGCACAGCTGCTTGTGGTATTATTCCACCACCAAGTCCCTTACCAAGCACCATTATATCTGGCTCTACATCAAAATTTTGATGCACATAAAATTCTCCACTTCTGCCAAGTGCCGTAGGTATTTCATCAAAGATTAATAATATTTCAAATTCATCACATATTTCTCTAAGTTTTTTAAAATAGCTTTTAGGAGGTATATGTGTATCTGTAGCTCTAACAGGTTCTAACAATATAGCTCCTATATCTCCCTCATTCTTTATTATATATTCAATATAATTTAAGCAAAATTTAGATATATCTTCTTCACTTTCACTCCCAATTAAATTTCTATACCCATTGTAGGGGATTGCCTTTATGCATCCCGTCATTAGAGGTCCCATATCCTTTTTAAAGGCATATTCTCCTCCCACAGAAATAGCATCAAGACCTGCCCCGTGAAAGGATTCCCACATAGATATAACCTTATGTCTTCCTGTAGCCTTTCTTGCAATTTTAAGTGCTAATCCTACAGCAGCAGTTCCTGATGGAGTGAATAATACTTTATAATCTTTTGATGTTGTCTTATTCACTAATGCATTCGCTGCCTTTATAGCAATGTCTGCGGTGTACCTTCTAGGAATAAATGGTAACTCCTTCATTTGATTTATAACAGCTTCTATTACATATGAATTTTTATAACCTACCTGATGTAAACTATTACCGTGAAAGTCTAAGTATTTCTTCCCTGCCATATCGTAAACGTAACACCCTTTCGCGTTAACAATTACGTCCATACAAGGTGTAGACATGGATTGTTTCATAAATATAGCCTGGTCAGCCTTTAAAAAGTCTTTACTCTTATCATCAAGAGAATTTATCCATTTTGCTCGGTCTTTACTAAAATTAACGTCTCCTTCACGATTTAATCCTTTATTATTTTGCATTTGGCCTTTTACCCTCATTTATTAATTTATTAATCTTTTCAATTAGCCCCGGAAGCTCTACCATAGTTTTTATAGTAAAATCTGCACCAGCTTTAAAAAAACTATCCTCAGTATTTTTAATAACTTCATTTCTAGCATTTACACTAAGGTTAATAAATTGCTCATAACTCAGTCCCATCTGCGAGCTTCCAACTACAACTCCTACAGACCAAACTCCTGCATTTATTCCTTCCTTAATATCAGATATCGTATCTCCTACTTTTATAACCTTAAATGAAGCCGTAAGACCTAACTTTTCAATGTTTTTAAATATCATATATGGATACGGTCTACCAATAAAGTTCGTATCATCAGGTGTTACAAAACAATCGGGCTCATACCCATTTTTACTCGCGCCCTCTGTTACTATCTTCATCATCTCACCAGTATATCCTGTAGTTGATCCAATTTTTATTCCACGGCCTTTTAATATTCTAACTGTATTTACAACCTCTGGAATTGGGTCTGTATATTTAGTCAGCGATGCCATAAGTAAAGGCTTAAAATCACTATACAAATCATCAATATCCTTCTCAATAAAATCTCTACCATATTTTTCTTTCCACATTTCTCTTATCCTAGGCATTTGGAGCATAGCCTTAATATGATCTCTTTTAAGCAATCCCATGGGAGCTCTTGCCTCATCCATAGTTACTTCTATCCCCATTTTTTTAAATATTTTTAAAAATATATTTACAGGTGCAAAACATCCGAAATCAATGGTTGTTCCTGCCCAATCAAATATAACTCCTTCAACTTTATTCATGTCTTTTTCCTCCCATATATCCTTCAATTATGTTACATACTTTTTCAATATCCTCTTTATATATCTCACCAATGTTACCTATTCTAAAGGAATCAACCTTTGTTAACTTACCAGGATATAGAACATAACCCCTTTCCTTCACGTAATTATAGAAATCGCTAAAGTCAAAATCTACCCTTGGAAAAAGAAAAGTAGTAATAATAGGAGATTGAAGTTCTTCTTTTATATAAGCATCAAAGCCCATATCTTTTAATTTAGATCTTAGTAAATAATTATTTTTTTTATAACGATCATATCGAGCTTCTACTCCACCTTCCTCAATTAATTCATCAATTGCCTTTGAAAAAGCAGCTACCACATGAGTTGGAGATGTAAATCTCCATTTCCCATCCTTGTCCATACTTTTCCACTGATCATACAAATCCAAACACAGACTCTTTGAATTACCAGAGCATTTAAGAAGTCTTTCTATCTTAGCAATTACAAAACAAAATCCAGGTACTCCTTGAATGCATTTATTTGAGCTACTAACCAAATAATCTATTTCTAAATTTTGTACATCAATTGGTATTCCTCCAAAACTACTCATTGCATCAATAATTAATACTTTGCCATAATCCTTAGATATTTTTGCAATCTCATCAAGTGGATTAAGTATACCTGTGGTTGTTTCTGAATGAACCATAGCAATATGAGTTATTTCTATATCCTTATCAAGAATATCTTTTATGTCCCTCGTTTCAAAAACCTTATCATACTCTAAGTTATAGCAAACATAATTAATACCCATATATTTAGCCATTTTTATAATTCTTTCGCCATAAGCTCCATTAGATATTATAAGTAGCTTGTCTTTTTCACTTATAGTAGAGTGCAAAACGGACTCAACACCAAAACTTCCACTTCCTTGCATAAGAACTGTAGTGTAATCCTTAGGTGATGCTTTAGCTATTTTAAGAAGCTCAAATCTAATCTTTTGAGTTATTGCTTTATATTCATCATCCCAAGTACACCTATCAAAAAGCATTTCTTCTTTAACTGTCTTTGTTGTTGTAAGTGGTCCTGGTGTCAAAAGTTTATAATTATTCATATGAACTAACCCTCTTTTTACTTATTTTGAAGTCGTAAAGAATTGTTGATGTTTTTTAAGAAGTTCAACTGTTAATGGCTGTGCAAACTTTTTAGGATTTCCTGGTTTATTCAAATTATTAATAGTCTCCCCTTTATAAAGTGCTACAGGATAATCTTTAATAAGTAAAGGCCTTGCTTTAGTTACTATAACTTTTGCCATTTCCATAGCAAGTTTTGTTGTTGCCGTATCTTTCTTTTTAACAACTGCAATTGATTCTGTAAGTGAATAATTACCTTCTATTGGATCAATATAATCAATATCGAGTCCTTTAGCTTTATCAGCTACAGCTTGATGACGAAGTCCAAATCCCACCGCAACTTCTCCAACTCTAACTTTTTTTATTGGACCTGATCCAGAAGTTTCTATGTGAGGGCCACAATTTATAATCAATTTGTGAAGTACAACGGTACCTTCTTTTTCACCATATTCACTTATAATTGACTGAATAAGAAGCCAAGCTGTTGAGGAATTCATTATATTAGGTATTGAAACTAAGCCTTTATACTCATCTTTAGTTAAATCTTTTATAGATTTTGGCATAGTAAGTCCTTTTTCTTTTATAACCTTTGTATTAACGAATATTGCACCTGTGTTTGCAAGTATCGGAGTATAATAACTTGGATATTTTTCCAGTGCATTTGTTTTAAAATTTAAATCCTCAAACATATCATTTTTCTTTTGTGCACTGTCTATAAAATAAGAACTCATTGTCACTAAATTCGCCTCAATCTCATCACCCTCTGCCATTAACTTTCCACCAAGTTCAGACGTACCTTGAGTTTGTAATACATATTTCCCATCATAACCTGATGCATTAAGAGTTTTTTTCATAGATGCCACAGCTTCCTCATCTGCATTAGTATAAATAACTACCTTTTGAGGACCCTTAGGACTACAACCTATAAGTGCTACCGACATTGAACATACCATTAAAGAAATTGTAATAATTTTAAATATCTTATTCATAATTAAATCTCCTTCGCTTTACGTTTTTTTATTAAGTACATTTATTTATGGATTGCTATTTTTTATTAAGAAAATCACAACCAAGTTTAATACATATATTAGTTAAAAATATAAGTATAGACAGTATGAAAACCCCGTTAAAATTTTGAAAGTATTGGAGTTCGTTAATTTTACTTGTTAACATAGAAGTTCTTGCAGTTACAAGAAAAATAATAGCACTAATTGTAACCATGGAATTTATAAAATAATACCCAAACATCTCGACTATTGTTACTATTGAATTAGGAATAATCACTCTCGTTATAGTTTTTATCCAGTTATCGCCCATTAATTCTCCTGTTGTTTCCCAAGTTGGATTCATTTTTGACAGGGAATTTTTAGCCATGAGATAAGGTGTAGTAAAGAAATGTACTATGTTACAAATTATTATTATAGCAAATGTTCCTTTTAAATCGCTCTTATTAAAAAGCATTAAGTATGAAAGTCCTAAAACCATACCTGGAACCGTATTAGTTATCATTGAAAATGCATCCATCGTCATTTTGACTTTCTTTTTCATACTAGAGCGAGCATTTACAATAGCTGAACTGTAACATGTTACAGTACCAATAATCGCTGAAATAATTGCTACTATGAATGAATTCCCATATACCTCCAAAATATCTCCTGATAAAATAGTGCTTTTAAAAATCTGGGCCGTAAAACTCATATCATAAGGATAATTTTTTACAAAAGGTGCTACAAACATGACTAAAAATATTAACATAATTGAGGCCACAACAATTACTGATACTAGAGCAAACGAAATATCTCTAAATTTGTTTTTGCATATTTCAATCTTTGTAAATTTGTCATAACTAAAATTAAATTTTTCTAGATAATTCAACAGTAGCACCCCAAAGACCGCAGGTAAAAGCATAAGTATAGCTATAGCGGCTCCAGCATTAAAATCTGGTATAGACCCTAGCATTACCTGATAAAGCTGCATTGATATTACGCTGTAGGTTCCACCTACTGAGGCCGGTATACCAAAGTCTGTAAAGCTCAAAATAAAGCTAAGTACAAACGCCCCACCAAGTGTTCCAATTAAAGGTCTAAAAATTGTATTCATGAAACTTTTAAATAAATTATCACCCATTAGCTTTGAAACAATAATAAATCTTTTATCAATATACTCAAAAGAATTATTAATAAGAAGAAACGCTGAGGGCAGAGTATAAATTACATAACCTACTAAAAGCCCATTAAACCCATAAATTTTAAATAACTCTCTTCCGAAAAGTTTTGTAAGTAGCCCCTGCTTACCAAAAGAATATATTATAGCGAAACCATAAGTTATAGTAGGTAAGAGCATTGGTATTGAAATTCCTATCTTTATTAGGTTTTTTAAAGGTCTAAACATTTTTGTGCAGTTTACACCATAAGCAAGTATAAAAGCTAAAATTGTTGTTATCAAAGAAGTTATTAGAGAAATCTTTATACTATTTTCTATAGAAATTAAAAATTCCTTATTATGTGTAACAAAATAATAGTTAAAAAATCCTATTCCTATATCACTATTAAGAGACTTAATCAAAAGTACTAGTAATGGAGTAAAAAGAAATGCTATAAAAAATAATGCTATAACAATAAATATAATTTTAGTTTCAGTTTTTTTTCTATACATAATTTTCTCCAAATAAGTTATAAATGTTATCTTTCTTTATTTTCAATTGACGTAGTATAAATTCTTCTACAAAACTATTTTTAGGCTCATGTACTATTTCACTTGGCGATCCATATTGTGAAACCTTACCTTTATCAATAATTAGCACTTTATCAGCCATAGTTAAAGCTTCCTCCGGATCATGAGTTACTATTATCGTCGTTAGTTTATATTCTCTAGTAATAGCCTTAATCTTTTCCTTTATTGTCTCCTTTATAACTCCATCAAGAGCACTAAGTGGCTCATCTAGAAGAAGTATTTTGGGTTTTATAGCAAGTGTTCTTGCGAGTGCCACTCTTTGTTTTTGTCCACCAGATAACTCATGAATCTTTTTGTATAAATGAGGCTTTAACTCTAAAAAATCTATAAGTGTTTTAAGCTCCTCATTACTTACTAAATTAGGTTTATTTCTTAGTCCATATACAATGTTCTTATAAGCATTAAGATTAGGGAAAAGGGCATAATCTTGAAAAACAATATTAAATCCACGATCCTTCATGGATACTTTACTTATATCAACACCATTGAATATAATTGAGCCACTATCCATATCCGTTATTCCCAAAATAATATTAAGTAATGTAGTTTTACCACTACCACTTGGTCCCAGCATAGAAACGATCTCTCCATTTTCTATTTTTATATTTATATCATCTAATATTAATTTACCATCAAATCCTTTTGTTATACTTCTGAGCTCTAACATTTAATTCACCTCCAAAATGTTTTACTTTTAAGATCATCGCTCTTTTAGTATACATTTATAAAGGTTAAACTATATTATGAACAGGTTAAGAATGTGTAAATTATAACTATTTGTTTATCATGTTTATACCATATCATGACATACTTTATTAATATATATGATAATTTATTTATACTTTAAAGACCATATTCTTGTATATTGTCATTATTTATGATAAATTGTATGTATAATAATAAAAAAACCTTAAGGGAGTGATTTTATGTTACCAATTGAAAGGCAAAAAAAGTTCTTAGAATTACTTTCAACAAAAGATGTAGTTACCATCTCTGAATTCATCAGTGAATTTAACATATCAATAGAAACAGTTAGGCGTGACCTATCTATTTTAGAGAAACAAAGTAAAATAGAAAAGGTATATGGAGGGGCAAAACTCAAGCTTGTAAGCTTTGGGGAGCCAACTATGGAAAATAGAATGATAAATAAATTATTTCAAAAACAATCGATTGGAAAAAAATGTAGTGAATTTATAAATGATGGGGATTGTATTTTTATTGACAGTGGTTCCACCACATACCAAATTTCTAAATACATAACAGATAAAAAGAACTTAACAATAATAACTAACTCAATTCCAGTTTTAAATGAATTAATAAATACCAAACATGATATTATAGTAATTGGTGGGAAGGTAAGACATAATGAAAGATCTATTGTAGCCTACGATTACATCTTTAATTTTTCTCAACTTAACATTCAAAAAAGTTTTATTTGTGCAGGTGGAATTACATTAGAAAATGGAATCTCAGATTATAACATGCAAGAAGCAGTAATACGAAAGACTATCCTAGAAAGATCAAAAGAAACATTCGTAGCCGCTGACAGCAGCAAATTTGGTAGAGATGTTACAATTAATATTGCTCCAATTGACAAAGTTAATTTTATTATTACTGATTCTAATTTAACTAAAAACATGGCTAGCAACTTTAATAAATACAAATCAAAAATAATTATAGCTGAAGAGTAAATTCTTCAGCTATAATTATACAATAGTCTTTTTATAAATATTAAATTAAAGTGTTCAATCTTAGTGTATTAACTAAACAAAACCGCCTAGTGTATACTTTCAATATCTACTCTCTTTTGTTTTTTATTGCATATCTTTCCCCGTCTTTTTTCTAGTTCAGTTACAACAGCATCTATTTTTATACCCTTTGCCACCATAAGCACCAATGTGTGGTAAAATAAGTCTGATATTTCTCCAACAGTCTCCTTATCGTCATCATTCTTGCTGCTAATTATTACTTCTGCACTTTCTTCTCCTACTTTTTTTAATATTTTGTCTAGTCCTTCTTCAAATAAATAACTAGTATATGACCCCTCTATATGAATAGATTTTCTTTCCTCGATTATCTTATAAAGTTCTTTTACTACGTTAGTTTCACTCATTTTATGGTTCTCCTTTTATATTTATTTTAAGACCTTAATTGATATTGTTATTTTTTAGCTATACTTTTTGCTGCCAAATTTCCCTGTAAAAACAAGTTTTATTACCAGTATGACAAGCTGCTCCCACTTGCTCAACTTTAATAAGAATTGTATCTCCATCGCAATCAAACTTTACACTTTTTACATATTGAAAATGACCTGAAGTTTCTCCCTTGTTCCACAACTTATTTCTTGATCTGCTAAAAAACCAAGTAGTTCCACTTTCCATTGTTTTTTTAAAAGACTCCTCGTTCATATATGCAAGCATTAAAACATCTCCACTGCACTGCTCTTGAATAATTGCAGGTATTAACCCCTTATTAAATTGAATTTCATTTATACTATCCACATTAACCACCACATTTCTTTTTTAAAATTATATCATAAACACATAAACTTTAACTTGTTATAATTTACTTCATATAATTAAATTCTAATTTCTAAATTTTTATTTTTAAGATACTCTTTTACTTCTCTAATGGAAAGTTCTTTATAATGAAATATAGAAGCCGCTAGTGCAGCATCTGCACCACTTTTTTCAAAAACATCATAAAAATCTTCTATTTTACCACATCCACCTGATGCTACTACAGGAATGTTTACAATATCTGTTATGGCATTTATAAACTCTATATCATACCCTTGTTTTGTTCCATCTGCATCCATACTTGTTAAAAGTATTTCACCTGCACCTAATTCTTCAACCTCTTTTGCCCATTTAAGCGCATCAAGTCCCGTATTTATTCTTCCACCATTTATAACTACATGCCACCCAATATTGTTCTCATTTTTTTTTCCATCGATTGCAACCACAACGCATTGGCTTCCATATTTTGCTGCTGCCTGCGTTATAAGTTTAGGATTACGAATTGCAGCAGAGTTTATAGATATTTTATCAGCTCCTGCTCTAAGTATTTCTTTAAAATCCTCTATACTTTTAATTCCACCTCCTACAGTGAGTGGAATAAATACTTTCTCAGCAGTCCTTTTTATAACATCAATCATTGTTTTTCTTCCCTCATGAGTGGCTGTTATATCTAAAAATACAAGTTCATCTGCGCCTTCGCTGTTGTAAAACTCAGCAATTTCAACAGGATCTCCTACGTCAGTTAAGTTAACAAAGTTTATCCCTTTCATTACCCTTCCATTAGTTACATCAAGGCAAGGTATGATTCTTTTAGTAAGCATGTGCTAAGCCCTCCCTTCGAGTATTGCCTCTTCAAGCGATATATTTCTACTATACAGTGCTTTTCCAATAATTGCTCCATATATGTTCATTTTCTTAAGCTTTTTAATATCCTCAATACATTTCATGCCACCGGATGCAATAATATCACAAGAAACCTCATCATTTATTTTTCCAGTTGCCTCAAAATTAGGTCCAGTCAAAGTCCCATCACGACTTATGTCAGTAAAGATTATAGTTTTTATACCTATATTCTCCATTTGTTTTGCAAAATCTATATATTCTACTTTACTACTCTTTTGCCAACCTTCTACGGCAACAAATCCATCTCTTGCATCTATTCCAATAGCAATTTTATCTCCAAACTTTTTCACTGCTTCTTTTACAAGCGATGGATTGTTTAAAGCTGCAGTACCAAGTATAACTCTACTTAATCCCTTGCTAATTAGCATTTCTATTGTATCTATATTTCTAATCCCACCGCCAAGTTGTATAGGAATCCTTAAATCTTTTATAATTTTATTTATACTATTTAAATTTTCAATAGATCCTTTTAACGCTCCATCTAAATCTACCATATGTAAATATTCTGCTCCCTTATTCATAAAAGATAGAGCAGTTTGGAGTGGATCTTCCCCTACAACTTTTGCTGACACGAATTCACCCTGAAAAAGTCTAACACATTTGCCACCCTTTAAATCTATTGCTGGAAATACTTTCATTACACTACCTCCGCGAAGTTTTTAAGTAATTTCATCCCAAAATCTCCACTTTTCTCTGGATGAAACTGCATACCAAATATATTGCCCTTGCTTACAATTGCAGGTATCTTTTTCTCATACATACTGTATGCATTTATAATACCCTCCTCACAATTTACTGCATAATAAGAATGTACAAAATATACATAATGATTTTCTTCTATGCCTCTAAGTAATGGAGAGTTATTTTCAAAAAATAAACTATTCCATCCCATGTGTGGAATTTTTATTGAACCTTCAAGTTTTATTATTTCTCCTTTTAATAACCCTAATCCCTGGCATTTTTTAACCTCACAACTTTCCTCAAAGAAAAGTTGCATACCAAGGCATATGCCAAGTATTGGTTTTCCTTCTTTAACAGCCTGTTTAATTACTTTATCAATTCCACTGTTTTTCATATTCTTCATTGCATCTGGAAAGGCACCTACTCCAGGAACAATAATGCTTCTGCACTTTGATATTTCCTCAGCATTTGATGATATAATTGACGATATATTCAATGACTTAAGTGCATTTTGAACACTACTTAAATTTCCAACACCATAATCAACTATCGCTATCATAGTTTTCCTCCTTATAAAGATCCTTTTGTAGACATAACACCTTTTATTCTTTTATCATATGTTAGTGCTTCACTTAATGATTTTCCAAAAGCTTTGAATAAACCTTCTACCATATGATGGTTGTTTTTTCCATATATAATCCTTGCATGAAGAGTTATCCCACTATTCATAGCTAAAGCCCTAAAAAATTCTTCCACCATTTCTGTATCAAAATCTCCAATTTTTTCTACAGTAAAATCGGCATTGAACACCAGGTAAGGTCTACCACTTAAATCAAGTGAAACTGTAGCCAATGTTTCATCCATAGGTACAAAACTAGTTCCATACCGTTTTATACCCTCTTTGCCCTTTAGTGCCTCTTTAATTGCAAGTCCAAGTACTATCCCTACATCTTCAATAGTATGATGAGAATCTACAAATAAATCTCCCACAGCTTTAACATATAAATCTAGAAGTCCATGTTTTGCAAAAAGGTTTAGCATATGGTCAAAGAAACCTATACCTGTATTGCCTTCAAAATTTCCAGACCCATCTAAATTTATACGTACCTCAATATTAGTCTCATTACTTTTTCTTGATATTTTTGCTTCTCTTTGAATCATATAGCTATCTCCTTTTGAAATGTCGATTGAATTTACATATTGATCTATTTTCTATATAATATTTTTCAATAAACAGTTATTTTCTTCTCTGCTTCCTATTGTTATTCTCAAACAGTTTACTAATTTACCTGAAGTATAACAACGCACATTTATACTTTGTTTTAAGAGCTTTTCTCTAAGTTCTAAAGCATTTGAGACCTCAACTAGTATAAAATTTGCTTTGGCTTTATAAAGCTTTATTCCATTAATATTGCTCAATTTTTCCCATAAGTAAACTCTCTCTGCTAGTATGTTTTTAACATTGTTATATATTATTTCTGGCTTTTTTAATACAACACATGCTATATCTTGAGTGATAGAATTCACATTGTAAGGTGGCTTTACTTTTTTTAGTTCGGACATTAGAACATTATTCGTAATCATAAATCCTAGTCTTATAGCCGCAAGGCCAATTTTCGAGCAAGTTCTTAGTACTATTAAATTATCATAAAAATCTATTTTATCTACAATAGTCTCGCCATAAAATTCAAAGTATGCCTCATCAATTACTACAATACGTTTGCATCCTTCTATTATTCTAATAATATCCTCTCTTTTAATAATGTTACCAGTAGGATTATCAGGATTAGATAAAAATACGATTTTAACCTTTTCACTATTAGCCATGTTAATAAAACTTTCTACATCCAATTCCAATTCTGTTCCAAGTGAAAATTCAATTGGGATTCCACCAGCAACCTTAGTATATAATCCATACATTGAGAAATCAGGACTTTGCATTGCTACTTTATCACCAGGTCTTAAAAATGTATGAGCAATTATTTGAATACACTCATCTGAACCATTTCCAGCCATTACATTTATACTATTTACATTAGCATATTTAGCATAAAGCGCGCAAACCTCCAGGGCCTCTGGATCTGGATACCTATTATAAATGGAATGTTCTATTACCTTGCCTATTTCTTTTCTAGTTTCAAAATCAATGTTATTAAAACTTTCATTGGCATTTAACCTTACTTTATAATCAGTTTTACCTGCACTATATGATTCAAAATCACATAAATCTTCTCTAAACAAATCTTCTACCATTATTTAAACCTCACTTTAATTGAATTTCCATGAGCTGTAAGCCCTTCAACATCTGATAATTTTATTACCTTATCTTTAACTTCGCATAGAGCTTGCTTAGTATAATATATATAACTTGATTTTTTAATAAAATCATCTACGGATAAGGGGGAAAAGAATCTTGCAGTTCCACTTGTTGGTAGAACATGATTAGGCCCGGCCATATAATCTCCTAGTGGTTCTGGTGCATATTCACCTAAAAATATGGAACCAGCATTTTTTATATCACATAAATAATTAAATGGATCACGAACCATTACTTCAAGATGTTCAGGTGCAATGTCATTAGCAAGTTCTATAGCTTCTTCTATATTTTGGGCTATTAAAATAACTCCATATTTCTCTAATGATTTCTTGATGATTTCATATCTGCTCATCTCTTTTATCTGTATTTCTAGCTCCTTAACTACCTTATTTGCAAGGTCTCTTGAGGTAGTTATAAGCATTGCTGATGCAAGAACATCATGTTCCGCTTGCGACATTAAATCTGCTGCAATGAAATGCTGATTTGCAAACTCATCTGCAATAATTAATATTTCACTTGGGCCTGCAATCATATCTATGGCAACAGATCCAAACACACTCTTTTTGGCCATAGCGACATAAATGTTTCCTGGTCCTACTATTTTATCTACTTTAGAAATATTTTCTGTACCATATGCAAGTCCAGCAATCGCTTGTGCACCACCTATTTTGTAAATCTTATCAACTCCAGCTATATCTGCTGCAACTAGAATATGAGGATTAACTGTTCCATCCTTAAGTGGTGGTGTTACCATCACTAAATTTTCAACGCCAGCAACCTTTGCTGGAATTGCATTCATAATAACAGATGATGGGTAAGATGCTGTGCCACCAGGTACATATATTCCTACACTTTCAAGTCCTCTTACAGTTTGGCCTAAAATAGCACCTTTCTCTTTTGTCATCATCCAACCATTTCTCTTTTGTTTTTCGTGAAATTCAGTAACATTTGCTTTTGCAATTGTTATAGCATCTAAAAAATCTTGGTCAACCATTTTATACGCATTTTTAATTTCTGTATCTGTTACAACAAAATTTTCTAGTGTGATATTTTTACTATCAAATTTCTGAGTGTATTCAATTATAGCGTCATCGCCTCTAGTTCTTACATCTGCTAAAATCTTATCTACTATAATATTTGCATCTTTTTGAACATCCTCTGTTCTTTTTTTTAAAAACTTCATATATTCTTTTCCATCAATACTATTTGCCTCTATAATTTTTATCACTATATCATCGCCTCATTTTTATCTACATATTGTTGAACCTTAACTATTAAAGTACCTATCTCATCCTTTTTCATCTTCATGCTAGCTCTATTGACTATCATTCTTGCACTAATATCACATATTTTTTCTATAATAATCAATCCGTTCTCCCTAAGAGTGTCACCTGTTTCAACCAAATCTACAATTGCATCAGATAACTCTAGTATTGGAGCAAGTTCAACTGAACCATCTAATTTAATAATTTCAACATCTTCATTGTTTTTTTTAAAATATTCTTTTGCAACTGTTGGGTATTTAGTAGCTATTTTTTTACGATTATACCCATCATAACTTTTAAAACTTGGTAATGCTGCAACTGCAAACATACATTTTCCAACCTTTAAATCTACTACTTCATAAAATTCTTTGTTTTGCTCCATCAAAGTATCTTTACCAACGATTCCAATATCTGCTGCGCCATGTTCTACATAGGTTAAAACATCTGTAGACTTGACTAAAACAAATTCTATATTATTTCTTACATCCTTAAGAATTAATTTTCTTCCCTTATTTTTAAGATCTGTACAATCTATTCCTATATCTTCAAACATAGAAATAGCATACTTTTCTAATCTTCCTTTTGTTAATGCTATGCGTATTGCTTTCATAATTATTCCCCCAAAATGTTAATATACATATCTAATCCATTAATAAATTTCTCGACACTTGTCTTAAATTTATTTTTGCTTTTAGTATCTATTATTTCAATAATATTTTCTTCTAATATGCAAATTATTTTCTCTATTCCCTTATTCTGTGCATAATTCAGAGCTTTTTCTTTCTCTTCAAATAAACTTAATTCAGTACTAAGACCTTTGGTTCTAATTTGCTCTGCAAACTTGTATGCACATGCGGCTAATCTATTTTCAAAATAAATCATAAATTTTTCATTAACATTCTTATTATCATTACCTTGCTTTGAAAGGACAGACTGAATATTGTCCACATCTATTGCAAATCCAACTGCTGGCATTGATGCACCAAATTTTGATATTAGATTATCATATCTTCCTCCACTAATGATGGTTGTTCCTACTTCACTGCTATATCCTCTAAATGTTATCCCGGTATAATAATCAATATGCTGTACCATTCCTAAATCAATAGAAATATATTCACCAAATCCTACACTTAATATACGCTCATAAATTTTTTCTATAGTATCGAGTGATGCAAGTGCTCTCTTATTTTGAGTTAACTTTCTTGCAGCGCAAAGCACTTCAATTCCACCAAACAGTTCAGGTAATTTTTTCAAAGCTTCTACATTTTCTATACCAAATGTTGATTCTTTATCATCTATAAATTCTCTTAATACTCCAAAGTTCTTATTTTCAACAAGACCCCTTAATCTTTCCATTTCTTCATAATCAAGTTCTATATCTTCTATAAGTCCCTTGAAAAACTCAGCTTGACCGATTTCTAGCTCAAATTTCTTTACTCCTATAGTAAGTAAAGATGAAATAGCAGTTATAATAACTTCTGCATCTGCTTTAGGGCTTTCACTCCCAATTATTTCAATTCCAGATTGGGTCATTTCACTAACCTTTCCATTCCAATCTTCATTTATTCTAAATATATTTCCGCTATAACATATTCGAAGTGGGTATGCTGAATCACGAAGTTTTGTAGCAACAATTCTCGCTATTGGCATAGTCATATCTGGTCTTAACACTAATATTCTTCCTGCATTATCAAAAAGCTTATACATTTTTTCCTGCTCAATTGATACGTCATCTCCCTGAAAAACATCATAAAATTCAAGTGTTGGAGATATTACTTCTAAATAACCGGTACTTAAATATATGTTTCTAAGTGTATCTATAATTTTAATTTTATTATTACAATCCTCGAAAAGTATATCTCTTGAACCTTCAGGTATATGTCTTTTCCAATTATTCATTATTCCACTCCTCCGATTCTGATTCTCTACTTTAACGCGTTAACACTTTATCTTGTTAAAAGATTACCATTTTTTTATTGGTAAGTCAACACTTGATTTTATAAAATTTCTATAAGTTCTAAAAATTACAACAATTGATGTTTTTATATTAAGTAATTTCTTAATTCAAAATCGTTTATTGGGCATATTATATCATTCACCCATTTTTCATTCTACATATTTAACGAAACTTTCAAACATTGTTTAAAAGTTTTCCTACAATATAAGACCAAGTTATTGATATTTAAAAATTATTGTGCTATTATTCTAAAGTCATTATTATTCAAGATAATGCATAATTATAAATTTTAATAAAGAAGTTTCAATTATAATATAGTATTTTACTAAAAAGGAGCTGTTACGGTGTGACAAAAAGTGTTTTCGTTCAATTGTTAAATATTTGTAAGAGTTTTAATCAAGATGATCCTATCATTAAAAACTTAGATCTTGATATACGTCAAGGAGAATTTCTAACCCTACTGGGACCAAGTGGTTGTGGAAAAACCACTACATTAAGAATGATTGCAGGTTTCGAATTGCCTACAAGTGGCGAAATTATAATTGATGGTGAAAATATTACGCAAAAACCACCTTACCTTAGGTGTGTAAATACAGTATTTCAAAACTATGCATTATTTCCTCATATGAATATATATGATAATATAGCCTTCGGTCTTAAAATGAAAAAAGTACCCAAAAGTGAAATAAAAGATAAAGTAAATAAGATGTTGAAAATGGTACAACTTGAAGGTTTTGAGAATAGAATGCCCTCTATGTTAAGTGGTGGACAAATGCAAAGAGTTGCTATAGCACGAGCTATCGTAAACAAACCCAAAGTTCTTCTTTTAGATGAGCCCCTAGGTGCGCTTGATTTAAAGCTCAGGAAACAAATGCAATTAGAACTTAAGCATCTTCAAAAAATTCTTGGTATAACTTTTGTTTTTGTTACCCATGATCAAGAAGAAGCATTGACCATGTCAGACCGAATTGTTGTTATGAACAGTGGCGTTATTGAGCAAATTGGGACACCTGAAGAACTTTATGAACACCCTAAAACTAAATTTGTAGCTAACTTTTTAGGTGAGACAAACATCCTAGAAGGTGAAATTGTTAAACTAAAAGAGAACGAAGTTTTGCTTAAGCTTTATGAAGAAGAAGATATAATTAGAATACCTAACCATAATTATAATTTAGGTGATAAATTTATAGTTTCTGTTAGACCTGAGAGAATTAAAATTAAAGAAATTGTTGAAGAAGGCGACGTTTGGTTAGTTTGTAGATTTAAGGAAAGAATCTATGTAGGTTCAACCATAAAAGTTATTATGCTTCTAAAAGACAATAAAGAAATTATAGTTAATGAGCCAATAGGTAAAAGTTTTGTATTCTTAAATGAGACTAAAGAATATTTTATAACATGGAATCCTAATCATACTATAGTTATTAAGGAATAAAGGAAGTTAAGCAAATGAAGATTAAGAAATCGAAAAATTCTATAAATAAATATTTAAACTTACATCTAAAATATTTAACAACAATTTCACCTGCTCTCATATGGCTGATAGTATTTTTTGTTATGCCACTTTTATTTATAGTTGTAGTGAGTTTTTCTACTAGAGGCGAAGTTGGAAACATAATATATAAGTTTACTTTAGAAAACTATGTTAGGCTTTTAGACCCTCTTTATATTAATATTTTTCTAAAATCACTCCTAATAGCTGTCTATACTACCATGTTATGTTTGATTTTCGGATATCCATTTGCCTACATAATAGCAAATGTTAATAAAAAAATTAAGCCACTACTACTTTTATTAATAATACTTCCATTTTGGACTAACTCATTAGTTAGAACCTATGCAATAATAGTATTACTTAAAACAGAAGGAATAATAAATACACTACTATTACATTTTCATATTATAAATATACCGCTTAATTTAATGTATAACAATTTTGCAGTTATGGTTGGTATGCTATATATGATGTTTCCATTTATGGTTCTTCCTCTATATACTTCCATAGAAAAACTGGACAAGAGAATATTAGATGCTGCTTCTGATCTTGGAGCAGGTCCGTTTTATAAATTTATCAAAATTATTCTTCCACTTACTAAAGGTGGCATTGTATCAGGTTCTATTTTAGTTTTTATTCCTACCCTTGGACTTTTCTTTGTAACTGACCTTATGGGAGGTAGTAAGGTAATCCTTATGAGTAATTTAATTAAAAATCAGTTCCTTACTGCAAGAGATTGGCCATTTGGTTCTGCTATATCAGTTATTTTAATAATTGTTATGTTATCTGTTATTTTATATAGTACAAAACTAACTGGAACTAAAGGAACTAAGGAGGTATTATAAAGATGAAAAACAAAAAAACAAATTCACTTAAATTTTTATATTTGATTCTAATATTTATGTTTTTATATATACCAATTATAGTACTTATCGGATTTTCCTTTAATCAGTCAAAATTAAATGTAGTTTGGACCGGTTTCACATTTAAATGGTATGGCAGTTTACTCCATAATGCGGGCATATTAGATGCTGTTAAGAACTCATTTATTATAGCTATAATTAGTACAATAATTTCTGTAATTATAGGAACTTTGGCCGCCATTGGAATGTATAGATACAAATTCCGCACTAAAAAATTAGTTGATGCAATACTTTATGTACCTTTAGTTATACCTGAAATAGTTATGGGCATATCCCTACTTGCTTTTTTCTCCATAGCAAAGATCCCTTTAGGTAGAGTGTCTTTAATTATTGCACATGTTACTTTCAGCATAGCCTATGTTGTTGCAGTAGTTAAAACTAGACTCGACGGCTTCGATAGGTCGGTCGAAGAAGTTGCTATGGATCTTTACGCCACACCTATAAAAACCTTTTTCAATGTAACCTTACCAATTATTATGCCAGGCGTTATTGCCGGTGCATTACTTGCTTTTACTTTATCACTTGATGATGTAATAATTAGTTTTTTTGTAGCTGGGCCTGGTAGTGTTACTTTGCCGCTTAAAGTATTTTCTATGGTAAAGTTTGGCGTTACCCCTGAGATCAACGCCTTATCGACCATACTAATATTATTAACTATTATAATAATTTGTTTTGCACTTTTAATTCGAAATGTAAATATAAATATGAAAAAAATTGGAGCTATATTAACATCAATTTTGCTTATATTTGGATTTATTGGTGGTGGAATATTCACTTATGCTAAACACAATGCGGAGCCTAAGGAAGTTTTAAATGTTTTTAACTGGTCTGAATATTTACCACAATCCGTTATAGATAAATTTGAACAAACCTATAATATTAAAGTAAATTATAGTACTTTTTCATCAAATGAAGAAATGCTTGCAAAAATCATGGCAGGTGGTGGAAATTATGATCTAACAGTAGCTAGTGATTTTATGGTTGAAATATTAAGTAAACAAGGACTTATAACTCCAATTAATAAATCTAGTTTAACAAATTTAAGCAATATAGGCCCTCAATATTTAAACCTCCCCTTTGATCGAGGTAATAAATATAGTGTCCCATATATGTGGCTTGCAGGGGTAATCTCTTATGACAGTTCAAAAATCCCTGAAGGTACAATAAAAGGATATAAGGACCTTTGGAAACCTGAGTTTAAAAATTCTTTGACTGTCCTTGATGATGAGAGAGTTATAATTGGAATGACGCTTAAGATGCTTGGATATCCGCTAAATGAGACTAATCCAGTAGCTCTTCAAAAGGCAAAAGAGGCACTTATAAAACTTCAGCCTAACATAAAATCTTATGATAGTGATAGTCCCAAAACAAGCCTTATAAATGGGGAGTCAAAAGCAATATTTGCCTGGGGAGCAGAAGGAAATTTGGCACGTATTGAAAACCCAAATATAAAATACGTAATCCCAAAGGAAGGGCTATTTCTTCAACAAGATAATTTTGTAATTCCCAAAGCTGCAAAAAATGTTAAAGCAGCGCAGCTTTTTATAAATTTTATAATGGATCCGAAAATAAGCGCTGAGATTTCTCATAAATTCCCTTATGGAAATCCTAATACCGCAGCTTATAAATATATAGATAAAAAAACACTTGATGATAAAGCCGTTTATCCTCCAAAAGAAACTGTTAAAAAAGGTGAATACTTGAAGGATATAGGAAAATCAGTAACAGATTTAGATAAGATATGGACAGAAGTTAAATAAAAGATTGACTTTTATTAAATTTGTGTATAGTATTTATAGTGAAATTAAAAACTTCTATCCACTTTTAAAATTGGCTAGAAGTTTTTTGATGTTTATTAATTTAAGGGAGGCAAATAATGGCTACAAATAGAAGTGTTAAAGGTAATTTTAATTATAACAATATAGAAAAAACAGGAAAAAACTTTATGTATAAAAATCTTGAAAGAAGTAATTGCTATAATAGTGATTTTTCAGATTCAAATTTCAATTATGTTAATTTTAGAGGTGCTCATTTCAAATCTTGTGTATTTATTGAATGTACTTTTAAATGGACTGAGTTCATTGGTACAAATTTTAAAGACAGTGATTTTCAAAATGCTATATTTGAAAATGCTTTATTTGATTCGGTAAATTTAGATGGTGCAGATTTTAAAGACGTGGAATTTAAAAACACTATATTTTTATCAACAGATGTTCATAAGGCTAAAAATCTAAGCCTTAAAAATCCAGAAATAAAAATATATGATGAAGTTCCGGAGCTTGAAATTAGTGAAGAACTTAGATCAGCAATTTTAAATGTAATGAAAAATAAATATGTAAAAGCAGCAAGAGTCCTTGATACAAAAGATGGTGGTATTAATATAATAAATATAATGATATTACTAGAAAATTTTGATGAAGAAACTTTGATTAAAGGATTAAATATTATTAGTGATGACTTAAACTGTGATTTTCATACATTAAGTTACATAATTAAATATTTAAATAATAATATGTAAAAACACTATTTTAAAAAACTTTATTTTGTAAATAATAATATTATTATGACATCAAAATGAATAAGGAGTACATAAGATGAATGGGCGGTCACATCAAAAGATAGCAATGTTATCATACGCAATA
>NZ_CALEVF010000191.1 GCF_937920395.1 uncultured Clostridium sp.
TCATAATATTTCTACCATTGTTATATAATTAACGATATTTATTTTTTATAATATTAAAAGTGAGTACAATATTTGTTATTGCACTCACTTTTAATATTATAATATTCTATATCGTTTTTTCACTTTTATACTTATTTGAAAAATCCAAATGTTCTCGCATTGCTTTTCTGGCATCCGCGGAACTATGCCTTTCTATAGATAAATATATCTCATTATGTTGAGAGAAAAGTATTTCCTTATTTCCTGCATGAACTATTATTAGTTTTCTTGCATCCTTTATAAAATGATCTACAAGTGTTGAAACTGTTTTAAGAATATCAAAAATTAAAACATTCCCTGAGCATTCTGCGATCTTATAATGAAAATTTTTATCTATTTCAGAATTAATATCCTCATCATCACAATTTAAGAATTTTTGCGTAAGTTCTTTAAGCTCTAATAATTGTTCATCCGTTATTCTCTTTGAAGCTAACCCTGCAGCCTCAACCTCCATAATCTTTCTGAGCTCCCATATCTCTTCTTGATTGCTTCCCTCTAACATAAACATAATTGATAATGGTTCAAATAGGTTATCCTGAAAACTTGCCTTTATATAGCTTCCTTCTCCTTGTCTGCACTCTATAAGTCCAACAACTTCTAATGCCCTAAGAGCCTCTCGAATTGAAGCCCTACTCACTTCTAATTGTTGCACTAAGTTTCTCTCTGAAGGTAGTTTATCACCTTTTTTAAGAATACCTTGATCAATCATATTTTTTATTTGGTCAATTACTTGTTCGTAAACTTTCGTACTTTTTATTGGGCTAAACATTTTGTTCACACCTGGATATTGCTCCAAATGCTTAGATGTACTTTTGTCAATTTTATCCATTATGTGATCCCCCCTTTAATATCCAAGATTCATGCACTGTATATATTATAACATAATTATTGCACTTTAATACTTCAGCAAATCATCTTGAAAATCATAAGTATTTATATAAATATATTACAACCACATTTTTTTAAAATAAATTATACAAAAAAATAATAAATTATGATTTATAAAAATGAAAATGTTGATAATTATTTCACATTATCGTCGTTATCATTTATCCTAAATAAAATATTAAAACCGATAGAATTTATAAAATCCTATCGGTTAATCAGCTTTATTAATCTGTTCTTCATATTCTAATATTTACAACTTAAATTTATGAACCATGCTATTTAATTTTTCAGCAAGTATTGCCTGATCTTGAGTTGCTTTTGTTATTTCTTGAATAGCCATTACAGATTCATTAACACTTGCGAGTATCTCCTCCGAACTAGCCACTGATTCTTCAGCTGTTGCTGATACATTTTCAATTGCTTTTTTTATCTCTGACACTGTTTCATTTACTATATTCATTGAGGTTCCTATATCTACGGATAGCTCATTAAATACCGTCGCATCTGCACCATAGTGTTTACCTGTATCTACAAATAGTACATAATCTGGTGCAACTTTATTGTCAATAAAATCCAACACATCCCGTGCATTGCTCGAAAGATTATGGAATGCATTTTCAACTTTCGCAGTTACATCTTGTATTCTTTGAACTGCAGTTGATGAATCTTCAGCTAATTTTCTAACTTCATCTGCAACTACTGCAAATCCCTTGCCTTGCTCTCCTGCTCTCGCCGCTTCAATTGCTGCATTAAGTGCAAGAAGGTTTGTCTGACTTGCTATATTTTCTATTTCATCTGCCATTAGCTTAACTTCACCAACAACCTTTCCTTCTTCAATTGCTTTTAATATTTTTTCTTGTTTCTCTTTACCCAGTTCTTTTGCATTCACAGCACTTATTTCAGCATTTTTCATGATTTTTTCAGCTTTCACTCCTATGTCACTAGCAATCTTAGTTCCGTTGTTTGCTCTTAAAGTTACACCTTCCACATTTTCTGCAATGCTTTCCGTGGTTGCATTTACCTCTTCTGCTGTTGCACTTAGTTGCTCTGCCCCTATGGATACTTGCTTTACAGATTCATTAACGAGATCCATTTTCGCAGATATTTCCTCCGTTGTAGCAGATAGTTCTTCGCTTGTAGCACTAATATCAGTAGCACTTTCTGATATTTCTCCAATTAATGTTTTTAAATTTAATACCGCTTTATTTAGAGCTTTTGCCAAAATACCAATTTCATCAGTATTATCAATGTCAATTGTTTTTGATAAATCATTTTTTGAAAGTGCTTCAGCTACAATTACAACCTTCTTTATCTTCTTTGATATCGAAATAGCAATTATTAACCCAAGTGTTATTGCTACAAATAAACCTAGCATAGTTATTATTATAATTTTACTATATGCACTATTATATGACGATTGACTATTATCATAATCAACTTTAGCCATACTCATAGTTAATTTTGCCTCTTTTTCTAAAACGTTAAACATATCTGTTCTAATTTTAGTAAGACCTGGTGCAAGTGCGCTTGCTTTCCTAAAATCTCCTGCCTCAGCTTGTTTAATTAATTCATCTCTATTAGTACGGTAATCACCTAACAATTTTTTAAACTCTACAAATTGTTGCCTATCTAAATCAGTTGTAATTGTGGTTTTGTATTCTGCAATAAGTGTATTATTAAGAACCACAAGTCGTTGAATGTTATCTTTATTTTTTTGTATATTACTTTTGTTTATTGGGTCAAGAATTAACAATAAATCTCCTCTTATTTCTAATAGATTTGCTTTGAGATTAGAAATATCATTTACCCCTACCAAATTTATATTATAAATACTTTTAAGATTTTTATCCATACTAGACATACTAGTCATACCAATAAACCCAACAATACCAATAAACAACGCAACTAAAATAAATGATGATACCAGTTTTTGAATCATTTTTAAATTATTAAAGAATTTCATTAACACTCGCTCCTAATTAATCTAGCGTAGCACATTCTACGCTGATTGTTTTTTTATAATTTTTTAGATAACTATCTATAATATTTCATATTTTTTTATAATTTTATATTTAATTATCAAATATCATTAAAGCTTTTTCTAAGTCACTAATATAATCGTTCCATTTGCATTTAACTTTAACAAAATTTAATAATACAAAAAAATGTCCTATAGATTAGACCGTATTTGTCTAATCTATAGGCTTAAATTTACTTACTTATCTTCTTTAACTCATTACTCTAATATTAATTTAGATCTTGAATTTTTTAACCATCACAGTTAGTTTTTCAGCAAGTATTGCCTGCTCTTGAGAAGCTTTTGTTATTTCTTGAATTGCCATAACAGATTCGTTAACACTTGCAAGTATTTCCTCTGTACTAGCAACAGATTCCTCAGCAGTAGATGACACATTTTCAACTGCCTTTTTAATTTCTGACACAGTTTCATTTACTATAGTCATAGAAGCTCCTATATCGGCTGATAACTCATTAAATGTTACAGCATCTGTACCATATTGTTTCCCTGTGTCTACAAATAATATATAATCAGGTGTTACTTTATCATCAATAAAATTCAACACATCGTGCGCATTAATTGAAAGATTTTGGAATGCTTTCTCGACTTTTGCAGTTACCTCTTGTATTCTTTGAACTGCAGCTGATGAATCTTCAGCAAGCTTCCTAACTTCATCTGCAACTACTGCAAACCCCTTACCTTGTTCTCCTGCTCTCGCAGCTTCAATCGCTGCATTAAGTGCAAGAAGGTTTGTCTGACTTGCTATGTTTTCTATTTCATCTGCCATTAGCTTAACTTCACTAACAACCTTTCCTTCTTCAATTGCTTTTAATATTTTTTCTTGTTTCTCTTTACCTAGTTCTTTTGCATTCATAGCACTTATTTCAGCATTTTTCATGATTTTTTCAGCTTTTACCCCTATATCGCTAGCCATCTTAGTTCCCTTGTTTGCTCTTAAAGTTACACCTTCCACATTTTCTGCAATACTCTCCGTGGTCGCATTTACTTCCTCTGCTGTAGCACTTAACTGCTCCGCTCCAATTGATACTTGCCTTACAGATTCATTAACAAGATCCATTTTCGCAGATATTTCCTCTGTTGTAGCAAATAGTTCTTCACTTGCAGTGCTAATATCTGTAGCCCTTTCTGATATTTCTCCAATTAATGTTTTTAAATTTAGTATCGCTTTGTTTAAAGCTTTTGCCAAAATACCAATTTCATCAGTATTATCAATATCAATTGTTTTTGATAAATCATTGTCTGAAATTGCTTCAGCTACAATTACAACCTTCTTTATTCTCTTTGAAATTGAGATAGAAATAAACAACCCAAGTAAAATGGCAAACAATAAACCTATAATAGTTATTACAATTATTTTAATGTATGCACTGTTATATGATACTTGACTATTATTATAATCAACTTTTGCTAGACTTTTAGTTAAATCTAACTGATTCTGTATAGTTGTAACCATTTCCTCCCTACTTATATCAATCCCCGCAACAAGTTCATTTGCTTTTTTAAAATCGCCTGCATTAGCTTGCTTAATTAATTCATTATAACCCAAAGTATAATTCTGAAGTTGACTTTCAAATTTCATAAATTGTTGCTTTTCCAATTTTGTTTTAATAATAGTCTTATAGCTTGTTATAAGACTATTATTAATGGCCTCAAGCCCAGCAATATTGCCTGTATTTATTAGTAAATCTTTTTTATTTAAAGGATCAATGACTAGCAATAAGTTTCCTCTAATTTCTAATATATTAGCCTTTATGTTGACAACATCCTCAACACCCTTTAAATCATCATTGTAAATATGAATAAGATTTCCATCTATCTTATTCATATTAGATATTCCTATAAAACCAACCACCCCTATAAACAATGCAACCAAAACAAAAGCTGACACCAATTTTTGAATCATTTTTAAATTATTAAAGAATTTCATTAACAATCACTCCTCAAATACTAAAATGTTTAAATTTTTTTTATAAAACCCTCCCTAATAAAAATATATTTTTTACTTTTTTTGTGATTTATTCTTTTATTATTGTCTTTATGAAATATGTAAAATATTTTATTAATTTAGTAATTATCGTTAATTATTTAGATAACTTTAACAAAAATAATTATATGATTTTATTATTTTATAAATCTTCGACTATATCGTTTACATTAAGTATAATAGCATTATATTTTAATTACTCAACACAAAAAGACGGCAAAGCCGCCTAATTATTCATATTTACCATTTAGCTATTAATTTTATTAACATAAAGCATAACAATAATTATCTTATAACATATTCACTATCCTTCTATAAAATATTTCATGCTTTCCTTTTTAAGTTCTTTAGTACTATATAATAGATTATAATCCTCAATATTTATTAATGTCGCGATTTCTTTAACTGTTCGCTCACATTCTTGATTACTTTGTCCATGAATCATAGTGAACACATTATATGGCCACTCTGGGAATGTAGGCCTCTGGTAACAATGACTAACCTGAGGAAAAGATACCATGATTTTGCACGCGGCGTTAATTAAATGTTTCGGAACTATCCACACAACCATTGCATTTGAAATAAATCCAATATTTCTATGATTTACAATAGCTCCAATTCTTCTAATAATACCGCTAGTACAAAATTCTTTAATTTTATTAATTAATTCATTTTCTGTAATACCAAGCTCCAAAGCCATTTCTTTATATGGCTCTGACACTAAGGGTAAATCTTCTTGAACTCTTCGTATAATATTTTTATCTAAGCAGCTCAGCATATAATCACTCCTTAACATTAAAAACAACATTGATTTTAAATAGTCTTTCCACAGGTAATTCAATTATATCTTCAATATGTGTTTTAAGTTTGATATCATTTAAAAATTCTTTAATACCATCTATAGAAGGTGCTATTACCGTAAACCACATATTGTATGAATGATTTCTAATATAATTATGAGTAACTCCATTATTACTATTTATAAGTTTTGCTACTTCCTCAATTCTATCTATTGGCACTTTTATAGCACACAAGGTGCTATAATAGCCTAGTTTTCTTAAGTCAAATATTCCACCTATTCGTTTAATATACCCATTACTTTTAAGTTCTTTAATAATATCAATAACTTGCATCTCAGATATATTTAGCTCCTTTGCAATCTTAATAAAAGGTCTTGATTCTATTGGAAAACCAGATTGAATTAAGTTAAGTATATCTTTACTTATCTTATCCATTACTTTGCGTTTCCCATTACTTTGCTAGAATATAAGCAAGTATTTTCACCTGCCATATAGTCTCCATCATTATAATATGCTATGCGGGCACGACACCCACCACAATCTTTTTTATAGTCGCAGATACCACACTTACCTTTATAATTCATAGTCCTTAATTCTTTAAATATAGGGCTATCTCTCCAAATTTCACTAAAAGATGTTTCGCGTACATTTCCAATTGGAAGATTTAAATATGCACAAGGCTGAACATCTCCACTAGGACTAATAATACAATAACTAGTTCCTGCTAAACACCCACGGCTAAACCTAGGATTCATTCCCATTTCCTTTGCAATTCTCATAAACTCAGGTGCGCATGTTGGTTTTAGCTCTATATTAACATCATTTTGTTTTAACATTATGTCCTTTAATAATCTCTCATATTCCTCTGGTTTTAACAATTCTTCTTCAATATCTTCTCCTCTACCTGTTGGTACTAAAAAAAAAGTGTGATGTGCTACAGCGCCCATTCCAATTGCAAAATCGGTTATATCAAGTATTTCGTCTTTATTCCAATTCATTACCGTTGTATGTATTTGAAAATGAAGTCCAATATCTCTACAATTTTTCATGCCAATTACAGCTTCTCTCCATCCGCCTTTGTAACTACGAAATTCATCATGCTTTTTAGGATTAAGACTGTCTAAACTAATTCCCACCCCCATAACCCCTGCATTTTTTAGTTCTCTCGCAACTCTTTTAGTTATAAGCGTTCCATTACTACCAATAACCGGCCTTAACCCAACCTTCACTGCATGCTTTATTAAATCAAAAATATCAGGTCTTACTAAAGGCTCTCCACCTGAAAATACCATTATTTTAAATCCTGCCTTTGCTACTTCATCTAATAGTGATTTACCCTCAACTGTATTTAATTCATGCTGTGCTTCAATACCTGCATCTCTATAACAATGTTTACAGTACATATTACATTTATTGGTTGTATTCCATGACATAATCATATTTTAATCCCCCTCATCATCTTTTATAAAACTGCTAAACCAACCCCATTTCCTCTTTCACACATATTTCTTTATTACTCAAATAACAAGCAGGGTCTGATGCCCAAAAATCTCCAGTTACTGATTCAGCCCTTGTCCTAAAATTCCCATTACATACACTTAACCATTTGCATTTACTACATCTACCCTTAAGTAAATTTTTTCTATCTTTTAATCCTTTCATAATTGGACTTGTTGTATCCTCCCAAATTTCTTTAAATGATCTTTCTTTAACATTTCCAAACGTATATTGTGGCGTAAACTGGTCTGCATGTATATTTCCTAGGTAATCAACATTTGCAATTGCAATACCAGACCTATTTCCACCATTCATCTCCATTAATTTATATATATTATCTGCTAAATGAGGGTATTTCTTTAGTGCTTGCAAATAAAGATAAACCGTATCTGCGTGATTATCTACAGTAAGTATTTCTACTTTATTTCCAAGTTCTACAGTCTTTTTCATAATCAAATCCATTACAGCTCTTGACTCTTCGTGAGATATGTCATCATTAATCATTTCACTTGCTCTTCCTGAATACACCAAATGATAAAAGCAAACACGATTGATTTTTTCTTCTTTAATTAGATTAAATATATCCTCTATTTGATCATAGTTGTGACTATTAATAGTAAACCTTACACCCACTCTTTGATTCACTTCTTTACAATTTTCTATCCCTTTTAAAGCTTTATCAAAACATCCTTTAGTGCGCCTAAAATCATCATGTCTAACACCAATACCATCTAAACTAATTCCTACATATCCAACTTCACTTTGTTTAATTGTTTTTGCAACCTCTTTGTCAATAAGCGTACCATTAGTAGAAATAGTACTTCTTATATTATGCTCTCCTGCATGCTTTATTAACTCAAACAGGTCACCTCGAAGTAAAGGTTCTCCCCCTGAAAATAGTATTACTGGAACTTTAGCATTATGAAAATCATCAATAAGAGATATGGCCTCTTTAGTGCTTAATTCACCTTTATATTTTTTACTATCTGAATTCGCATAACAATGCATACACTTTAAATTACAAGTTTTTGTACAATTCCACACAACAACTGGTCCACGACCATTACTAACTCCATTTTTTTGTGTGCTAGCTCCGCTTACATACCTTAATTTATCTCCAAAATTCTCAGAACCACATAATAATTTAGATACTCCAATCATATTTTATCCCCTCTTCTAAACAATTTAATTTCCATAATAAAAAAAGGAGTACATATTCAATTCTCCTTAACAAAATTTATATATAAAAATCAATAATTTATTAATTTATATGTATTTAATTAAATTTTTATACCTAATAATGGCTTATATATTTAAATATAGTTTATAGAGTCTCCTCTAATATATAGATTGAATATATTGCCTATAAATAAAAATAAGAGCACCATACAAATATATTGTATAATGCTCTTATCTCTATAAAAAAATTATTGTACTTTTATTTTACTAATATTTCTTATTTACACATGGTACCAAGTGCATCTGCAGAAAGTAATGCAGCATAAACGTCCTTTGGAGTAACCACAAATGGTTCATTAATCATTGTTTCACCTGGTCCGCATGAAGCAACTGCTACACTCATTAATTCTTCAGGAGTTATGTATCCTATTCCTAGATCCATAAGTGTACATGGAAGTCCTACACTCTTACAAAACATTATTGCTTCTTCTATTTCATCAAGTGGTCTATTTTCAAGTACTAATTGTGTTATTGCACCAAATGCAACTTTTTCACCATGGTAAAGTTTATGAGTTTTTGCAATAACCGTTAATCCATCATGAATTGCATGTGCTGCTGCAAGACCACCACTTTCAAAACCAATTCCACTTAAATACGTATTGGCTTCAATTATGTTTTCAACAGCTTTCGTACATACATTACCATCACAAGCAATTCTTGCTTGTACTCCATCTGATAATAATGTAGCATAACAAAGTTTAGCTAGTGCCATAGCTGCAAGTGTTGCTTTTTCACCTGACATATTTCCTCTATTTCCTTCGAAGCAAGCTCTTGCTTCAAAATATGTAGCAAGTGCATCTCCCATTCCAGATACTAAAAGTCTTACTGGAGCCTCTGCAATTATATCAGTATCAACTAATACGACTTCAGGATTTTTAGGAAGTAATAAATAATTTGAGAAAACTCCTTTTTTAGTATAAATAACTGATAATGCACTGCATGGTGCATCTGTTGCAGCTATTGTAGGGACTATAATTACTGGAAGTTTACAATAATATGCAACAGCTTTTGCAGTATCAAAAGTTTTTCCTCCACCTACCCCAACAATTACTTCACAACTTGAACTTTTTACTATTTTCATCAATCTTTCAATTTCTTCGGTGCAACACTCTCTATTAAAAGTTTCATATGATAACTTACATCCACTTCCTTTAAAGCTTGTCTCAATTATGCTTGTAGTTTGCTTAATTGCTCTTTCTGTTCCAATTATTAAAAATGATTTCCCATAGGCTTCGATATGCTCCTTAATTCTAGTAAGTTCGTTGCTACCCTGAATATATCTTCCTGGTGACATAATAATTCTTGACATATTAATTACCCCTTTCAATTTGGAATTAATTTAAATAAGCAGAAAAATTAACAATTTGTCAATTATCTGCTTATTATAGCATATATTTACATAATAGTGTTAGAATACTATTTTAAATAATAATGCACCTACTATGCCTCCGCATATTGGTCCTACTACTGGAATCCATGCATACCACCAATTTGAACCTTCTTTATTTTTTATTGGCATTAAAAAATGTGCTATTCTTGGTCCTAAATCTCTGGCAGGGTTCATTGCATATCCAGTTGTTCCACCAAATGCTAAGCCCATTGCAAGAATTATTCCACCGACAATAAGTGGTGAAAGTCCAGAAACTGGTTTTGAATTTGCAAATCCTAAAACTGCAAATACTAGTACAAAAGTAGCAATAAACTCTTGTAAAAAGTTACTAAAAGTATCACTTATAGCTGGTGAAGTGCAGAAAACATCTCTTTTAGTATTTGCATCTTCTGTCGCATCAAAATGTAATCTAAAATTAATATATACCAAAATACCACCTAAAACTCCACCTAACATCTGAGCAACAACATATCCAAGTACATGATTCCAAGGAAATATTCCAATTACTGCAAAAGCTATTGTGAATGCTGGATTAAAATGTCCCCCTGATATTGGTCCAAAAATCCATACAGGAATAGCAACTGCCATTGCCCATCCGATTGTTATTGCAAGCCATCCTGCACCAGTAGATTTGGTTTTGCTTAAAGCCAAATTTGCAACTACCGCATCACCAAGCAAAACTAATAATGTAGTTCCTAAAAATTCTGCTAAATATATTGACATAATATATCCCCCCTCTTTAATAATTCTAGATAATAATTTTTATTATTTAAGTGTTCTAATAATATATATATATTAAAATCCTTAATTTTATATGCCGATTTAATACCATCTAACAAAACTATAATAAATTATTAAATACTTCTTTTTTAGGAGATGAAATAACTTCTTTATTTAAAAGCATACCTGTTTGTACTACTGAATTTGCGCCTACTTCAACAGCAGCTTTAACTGAACTTACATCACCTGTCAACGTTATATATGATTTACCACCAATTCCCATCCCAAGTCTTATTTCAATTAACTTAACTTGCGCTGCTTTTGCGGCAGCATCAGCTGCTACAATGGATGCTGCTATTGAAAAAAATTCTAATATTCCAAGTGCATTTACCTTGTCTATTGTTGCATTACAATTAATAGCAGAAATTACATCAGGGTGCACATTAGCAATTAAAACATCATCTACAACATACTGACCACCATACTCAACTCCTGACCTTTGAGCCGCTTTTACTGCTCCAACTTCCCCAGCAACCAATATTATAAATTTTCCTGGACAAGTAGGCTTTGAAAATAGGAGTCTCACCTCTGCAGACTTAAGCATAACATCTGCTACTGCTATTCCTCTTGCTATGCTGTTAAGCTCTATTAATGCTATTGATCTAATCATAGTATCACCTCGCTACTTTCAATAATTATACACTGAGATACCTTTGTAACTTTTCCACTAATACTAGCATGAATATTAGCCCCCATATCACCAGGCTTAATTTCACCAATTAATTGTCCACGAATAACATCATCACCAACTGATACAATTGCAGTAGCCGGCTTACCTATATGCTGCTTTAACGGTATATTCACAATGTTAACATTTACCTCAATTGCTTTATCATTAAATTTAATGTCTTTGTATTTACCTAGGTTAAGTCTTTGTACAAGCCTTGATACTGGTACTTGTCTGCCATCTCTATCTTCACTCGGAATTATTTTTAAAGTTGTATTAAATTTAACTCCCTTTTTTCTTAATTCATTTTTTATCATTATATTTACCTGCCTAGGAGATATTCCCATAGGGCAAGCATACATTTCACATATTCCACATTCGCTGCATATTAGTGCTTCTTTAAAAATTTCCTCAGAATGATCAAGTGACATTGAAATTGCCCTCATAATTTTGTGAGGTCTTAATGGATGGCCCAGTAAATATCTTGGGCACATTTGTGTACAATATGAGCACTGAATACATGCAGATTTAGTTTGATTAATTATATGCTGCACAGATAATGATTTTCTAGCTCTAATATAATGATCCGCAGGAAGTACAATTATTCCACCATCAGTTTTAGTTATACTTCTCTCTTCTACTTCATCAGAACTTAAAATTCTTCCCATCATAGGTCCACCCATAATTACACAATAATCCTTGATACTTAGACCCCCTGCAGCTTTTATACATTTTGAAACTGAAGTTCCAATCGGAACTGATAGTAGTGTTGGATTATTTACTTCACCCGTTACAGTAATTATTTTGTCAGTAACACTTTTGCCAATCGTTGCATCATATATGTTTAACACTGTTGCAACATTTGACACCACTGATCCAACATTTAGTGGTATTCCACCTGGTGGAATTACTCTACCAGTAACCTCATATACGATAACTTGCTCGTCACCTGCAGGATAAACACTTTTAAGATAAAAAAGTTCAACTTTTGAATCAAGTTTTTGTATTGCCTTTTGAAGAACATCTATTTCCCTTTCATATTTACCTTTAATTGCAATTATAACTTTATCTGCTCCTACCAAGGGTGCCATAAGAGTTAGTGCCTTTATTATTTTTTCTGCATTATGACGCATAATATACTTATCAGTTTGAATAAGTGGCTCGCATTCTGCTGCATTAACTAAAAGATATTCAACATTGCATTTTAGTTTAATGTGGGTGGGAAAACCGGCTCCCCCGGCTCCTACAACTCCAGCTTTATATATTTGGTCTAATAATTCCATATTAAACCCTCCTTATATGATTCTAAAAGAATCAACCATTGTACATCTTCTTTGCCTAGTAAATGATGTAGCATTTGTAATACCTTCACCTGTTGGCCCAGCTATTGTAAATGTTGTCCAACCTTCTCCTCCAAAACCTATTCCTGCATATGATGGTGCATTTTTAACAAATATTGTTGTATCTATAAGTCTTGACATCTTAGTTAAATTATCAATATTTTTCGAATGCATCATAGCGGTATGTCTATTTCCATGTTCGTCTATTACGGCTATGTTTATTGCTTCATCCACATCTTTGACTTTAACAATTGCAAGTATTGGCATCATTAATTCTTCTTGTACAAATGGATGAGAATTTTCAGCTCTACAAATTAAACATTCAACACCTTTAGGAGCCTGAATTCCAGCTGCTGCTAAAATAACTGCCGCATCTCTACCGACGAAGTTTTTATTAACTCCATATTTTATTTTTCCATTTTTTTCTGTTTTATTCATTACTACATCTAAGACCTTTTGTTTTTGCTGCTCATCTAATTCATATACATTTCCGTTTTTAAGCATCTCTGTTATTAATCTTTCATATACACTTTCAACAACAATTGCTTCCTTTTCTGCTATACATGGAAGATTATTATCAAAACAACAACCTGCGATTATATCCCTTGCAGCTTTAACTATATCTGCAGTTTCATCAACAACTACTGGAGGATTTCCTGCCCCTGCTCCTATTGCTTTTTTGCCTGATGATAATACTTTTTTAACAATAAATGGTCCACCTGTTGCAACAACAAGTCTTATTTTAGGATTATTTATCATTGCATCAGTACTTTCAAGTGATGGTTTCCTGAGCGTCGTAATTAAATTTCTAGGTCCACCAGCATCTGTTATTGCTTTATTAAGAACTCTTACTGAAATAAGGCAACTTTGTATTGCTCCTGGATGTGGAGAAAATACAGCTGCATTACCTGATGCAATCATTCCAATACTATTACACATAACTGTTGCCGATGGGTTGGTTGAAGGTGTTATTCCACCAATTACTCCAAATGGTCCCATTTCTATAAGTGTTAATCCTTTATCACCTGATATTGCCATCGTTTTAAGCACTTCTGTTCCGGGAGTTTTATTAGCTACAAGCTTAAGTTTTAAATACTTATGATCTTTTCTTCCCATTCCAGTATCTTCAACGCATACCTGAGCAATTTTCATAGCATTGTCTAGTATAGCTTTTCGCATTGCAGCTATAAGCTCTTCTCTTTGTGACATACTCATACATATAAGCTCTTTTTGTGCAATTGATGCAGCCTCAATTGCTTGATCCATATTATCAAAAACGCCATCACTATCAGATATGTTAAGATCTTTCCTGTTCATTTCCTGAAGCACTTTTTCAACCATTGCTGATATTTCATCATTTTTTATCTCCATAACTTATCCTCTCCTCAAACTTTTTAACTGCATAGGTCGCAACTTCCATATCTTGTGCAACTGTTCCCCCACTTACACCAACTGCTCCAACTATAAGATCATTTATCTTTAAAGGATATCCTCCTCCAAATGTAATAACATTTTCTAAGTTGTTAATACCATAAAGTTCTCCGTTTTTTGCTAGTTCATTCAGTTCATGTGTAGGCAACTTAAATGCTACTGCACTATAAGCCTTTCCTTTTGCAATTTCAATACTTGCAAGAAGTGATCCATCCATTCTCTCAAACATTATAGGGTTACCATGTTCATCCATTACCCAAATTACCATTGCCACCTGTATTTGCACTGCTTTTTCGATACAACTTTTTATTATCTTTTCACTATAGTCACTATTCATTTTCTCACTACTTTCACTATGAACTTTTTTGTAAACCACCTCTTCTATATTTTCCTGAACCTTTATTAATACATTCTTATAATCCTCGTATCTTGCTATCGTATATATAGCGTCTGATAATCTATTAAAATACTTTGATAAATTAACACTTACATCATAACTCTCGCAAAGCTCTACTATATATCGCTCCGTTTCGCGTACCTTAGTTCTTGCTACATCAAGCGCTCCTGATTCAATTGTTCCACCAGGAACTATAAAACTATTGAGCTTTGGGATAATCATATCTAACTTATCTATTACCGTTTCTAAATACTCTATATCTTCTTTAACAATTCTTTCCTTAACTTTATCAGTACCAAGCGATGCAAGTTCAGCACCCGCTTCAAAAAGTGTTTTTTGGATTGTAAATATTATCTCTTTTATTTCCTCATCTTTTATAAAACTTCTTGCAAACCCTAAAGAAGAATTCGCACTATCACATGTTCCATATGTCCATACTCTCAAATCAGATTTTGAAGTCCTACTTCCCCCAAGCAAACTTGTTTGACCTTTGTCCCCTGTCTTTGTATATATTTTCATAAATTCATCTCCTATTGGGAGTTTAAATTATTATTTGCTTACTTCAAGGTAATCTACAATCCCTACTATAGCCGTATCAATTGGAGTATCTATATTATCTTCTAAAAGTCTTGCTCCACTACCTGTAATTACAAGAACTATTTCACCATTTCCCGCACCTACTGTATCAACTGCAACTAATGTCTCTTTCTCTTCTTCTTCGTGTTCATTAATTCTTCTAATTATCAAAAGCTTGCTTCCAATCAATCTGTCATCCTTCTTCGTGGAAACAAGCGTCCCAATTACTTTTGCTAAAAACATATCCTCACCCCTCAATGTAATCTATTTTAATGTTTTCTGAGTCTATGTAATCTTTTGCAAGAGATGTAATAACCGCTCCTTTTGAAATCTTTATATTCCTACAACTCCCAATAGACAGTAAATCGGTTTTTGTTATTATTCCTTTTAATGTTACTTGTTTTATTTCTTTTGTAACAACTTTTTTAATTTTAGTGATTTGTGTTGTTTCCTTTTCTTCTATAATAAGTAATTCATTTATAGCCTTTTTGAGCTCATATGCATTGATAAATGAAACCCCAAAGCTCTCTATTGTTTTTATATGATTTTTCATCATTTCATTATATGAAATATTTTGTGAATAACCTAGTGAAACATTAACTGGGTTATCAGGATCAAAACTATCCTTTACTACAATTATTTTCTTATTTTTCATAATCGCATCTGAAATTCCTGTTGTAATAAATGTGTCGCGAATACCAAGAGCTGTTTTTGCAAGTATATTTCTTGTCATAACAGGTATCAATATAAAATCAACTTCATCTATCTTTTTAGACATTAATTTTCTATCATAAATTACATCTGCATTTAAGTCTTCAATAAATTTATGAGGAATAATATTCTTCGCAGAGTCTGATAAAACCACACTATATCGTAAATTATCAAATTCTTTTAAAATCTTAAATTCATCTTCTACATTTACTACCCCGCCTGAAATGAAAACTAATACTTTTTTATTAACCAAACCTAATACTTGAATTGTGATTGCTTTTATGAGCTCTTCAATATCCAACTAAATCACCTCACTTTACGCTAATTGCAATTCCCAGTGGAGTTGCTAAAAGTGGATTATACGTTTTAACAGTTTTAATCCCAGTATACTCTTCTACGACATTTTCAATATTTTCAAGGCAACAAGTACCTCCAACAAGATATATTGTATCAATATTGTAACCTTTTATATGTTTTTGTATAATTGATGACATTTTTTCAATTACCGGCCTAACCATTGTAAATACCATATTATAATTGTTAGTATCCTTTTTATATTCCTCTGCATCTTCATATTCCATATTTAGAGCCCCTGCTGTCACAAGCGTTAAATGTCTTCCACCTGTTGGTTCATCTGCACTATAGATAACTTTTCCATCTTTAAGTATCGAAATCCCTGTAGTACCACCTCCAATATCCACAACTGCTCCAGAATTAATATTTAATACATTGGCTGCTGCTGTTGGTTCATCGAGTACATTTGTAACAATAAAACCTCCACCTTCAACAACATTTTTAATAACACGTACATTACCTTCCATAATTCCTGGTGGAATTGCAGTTGCTGCATATATAAGCTCACGACCAAGTTGCTTTTCAAGTTGAGCTTTAAGATTTCTTATGATTTGTACTGCCTCTACAAAGTTAACAACTATTCCATCTCGTACAACATCTGCTGGATAAATTGCTCCTGCAACTGGAATATCATTAGAATCAAGCACTGTAATAACTATATTCGCAGTTCCAAGATCAACTCCAACCTTAAGCTTTCCCTCTACCTTTATTGGATCAACATTCGCTATACATTTTTCCATTTGCAATATAAGATCATTTGCTTTCTCCATCATAATTATCTACTTAACCCCACAATCCTAATAAGACCATTATTTTTTATTTCTGTTGCATTTGCCTCATCAGTATCTATATGAACCTCTAAAACTGAATTATTACCAACTCTAACAAGTACATTTTTTAAAATAATACCTTTAAGTCCTTTAGTTTCAATATCCACAAAGTCCCCATCCGCAACTCCAAATTTTATTGCATCGCTTGGTACCATATGAACATGCCTAGTAGCAACAATTACTTTTTCTTTAAAAATCTTCATTCCCTTTGGTCCAATTACACTAAGCGATTCTGATCCTACTACGTCTGAAGAATTTCTTAGTGGTGCCTTTATTCCAAGTGTATAAGAATCTGTAAGTGATATTTCAATCTGACTTTTTTTTCTTATAGGCCCGAGTATTCTAACTTTAATCAAACTTCCTTTAGGTCCTGCTAAGGTAACAGTTTCATTTGCTGCAAACTGACCTATTTGTTTAACTTTACTTTTCACTGTAAGTTCATATCCTTTTCCAAATAAAAGTTCAAGGTCTTCCTTGGTCACATGAAGATGTCTACTTGAGACTCCAACAGGAATAACATATTCTCTATTTTTAATACATGATTTTCTTGAAACTTCCTCAACTATATCCTTTAAAAGAGCATCATCAAATTTATTCATTTCTTATCACCTTCGCTATCCTTATAATGCATACATGCCTTTCTTGGCATTCCCTTTTTTCTACTACATTTAGGGTCATAACACAAATTACAAATTTCCTCTACAGGTTGTTCCTGAACAGCTCCATCCACAATTATTGAATTAACAACTACAACTGATTCTTCTACTATATCTGGCTTTTCTATTATTTTTTCTTTTAAACTTTCATTTTTTTCTTTTTTGTCTGGAATTCTTTTCTCCAACCCAACAGTTTTACTAGATTCAATCATTAGATCTAGTTTGTCTACAGGTCTTGGTATAACAAGAGTTGCATATACAGTATTTACAGCCGCTGCACTTACTTTAGCTGACTCAATAGCTGCTTTAACTGCTGATACATCACCTTTAATTTTAACTGTAACCATGCCATAACCTTTAGTCAATTCATACCCTATGAGCTCAACATTTGCTGATTTCATACAAGTATCTGCTGCTTCAATTGCTGCAGCTAATCCTATTGTTTCAATTAACCCAATGGCAACTCTGCTCATATATTTTCCTCCCTGCTAAAATTCTGGTTTAATGCTGACATAATACCCTCGCCCATATTTTTAAAAGGCATTATTTTATATAATCTTGCAGCATTATTACCAATATTCCTTGCAGTATCTTGAATATTTTCTTTCAAGTTGACGTCGAGAATTGGTTTATCAATTTTAAGTCTGCTAAAGTGCAACAAAACTCTATTTTCTTTTATTCCTATCCCGACCCCCATCCTTGAATACACTGCAGCCTTATGAGTGATTTTTAAAAGTTCATCACTATTGACTACATCAACTTCATATGGGATACCTTCTTCTTCAATTCCTGCGAGTAACTGCTTAAGTATATTTTTATTAGGTTTATCTGTAACAACAACAATGCAAGGTCTACTATTATTCTCCATTTTATATTCCTTTCAAGCTATTGTAGTAAGATATTACAAGACCTGTTGCTACTGCATTTCTAGGGCCTTCCTTAGCTCTTATATTACCGCTTCCACAAACTATGCCATAATGAGAAAGTTCATCTGATATCATCTCAGGTATTTCAAAATCAAGTGCTGATCCACCAACGAGTACTACAAACTCAATAGTGCGAAGATTATTACCTGGTGCTATATCTTGAAGAGCCCTTACAACATTTGTTATAAATATTTTCTTTTTAGCTTCCCGACGTGCAATTCTTATTTTATCAATTGAATGTTTTGAATGAACTGGAACCATCTCATTTTCTTTTACAACAACATTTCTTGCAAATATAGAAGCACTAAGTGGCTTTTGGAAAAAGCAAACACTACCATCCTCATATCTTATATTAAATAAACTTTCTACTTTCGCAAGGGGATACTTCTTGATATCCTCAGCCAGGTTATAATCATCTATTCCAAGTTCTGAGTTTATGAGCATTGTTACCATCTCTCCTGCTCCTGCATGATGAATAGATTTTACTTCTCCTGTTTTACTTATAAAGGCAGAGTCTGTTGATCCCCCACCTAAATCAAGTATTACCATCGGTCTGTCTGTACCTGGAGTAGTTAATGCTCCAAGAACTGCCATATTTGCTTCAACTCCACCAATTAGCACCTTAATACCTGTCTCATGCTCAAGTTTTCTTGCTATACTTTCCATAGGAAGTTTACTTGTTTTAACCATTGCAGCTAATGCAACTGCATTTTCTAAAGCAAACTCACCAGCTATACCTCCATTTACCTTTTGAGGTACAAACGTATCTACTGCTAAAATATCCTGAATTTTTATGTCAGAGCTTTTCTGCTTTGTTAATTGACCCATGACCTGCTTAACTCGTTCAATCATTCCTCCAACATTTGTTCCACTCTCACCAACCACATCATTTATTGGCCAAGCATCTCTTAACGCCTTCATTATTTTAACTGCGCCCTCTTCGATGCCAATTTTTTTTTCTTGCTTTCCAAATAAAATAAGATTACCAGAAGGAATCGTTCTTTCCTTTACGTCTCCCTCTGGTGTCCTAATTACAACAGCAGACTTATTTCCAATTAATGCTCTTGCAACAGGAATTACATGCTTTGTTTCATCTGGGGTTAAACTAAATATTGTAGCTAACCCGTAAGGATTTGAAAGAACTGTTATATTACAACCAGGTGCCGCTACCTCGACTGCCGCAATCATTCCCATAGGTACTTTTTCAATAAGAGAAACCTCATCAACAATGGGGATAACTTTCCTTAGCCTATTAGAAATAATAACACCATCATCTGCCTGAACAATAAGTCCATTAATTTTTACATTATTGTCAAGCGCATTATTAATTCTAATAGCAGCAGTTTCAAAATCTACTGACTTTGGAATTATACAAATTACATCTTCCATGCTGTGTAGATTTACTATTTCATCAATATACACAGTCTTACCAATACCAATACCTAGTCCACCTGGTGTATCTGGATTATGTCCAATCATAGTTGACTCGGTTATTATTGTTTCTGTAATTGTTTCCATTGCCACATCACCTATTACAGGTGTTGCTTCATTAATACATATAGAATCTAATGCAGATAATTCTATGTTAATTTTCTTACATGCGTCAGTTAGAGAATTTAAGATCCCAACAACGTTATCTAAAGTTCCTTTTATTCCTGTAGTTTTAGACAAACTACTAGAAACGAAATTTAGACCATTTTCTATATCTGCAATAGCTACTTCTGTTGTAGAATTACCCACATCTACACCTGCAATAAATTTCAAACCAATCACCTCTTAAATCATCATTAAACTTTTAGTCTACTTCTCTTTTCATAAACATCAGCAGCTTCTCTTACTAATGTAGCATTTATTGTGGCATTATATTTATCATCAAGTTCAGTTGCTATATCAAGTAACTCCTGCTTTGTAGATCTAAATGGTCTAAGTGCACTATAAATTTCAAGAACCCTTGCATCAGGAATTGCAACCATTTCAGCAGCTCTTCTCAAATTTTTACCAAACTGAACTCTTCCAACTTCATCTGCAATTTGCGCTTGATATAAAAGTACTTCAGCTGTTATTTTAATATCTTCTGGTTTAACGTCTCCATTAAGAACACTTTTAACATCAATGTCATCGAGCCCTTTACCACTTTTAGTTTTAATTAGTTCCTTACTGTTTTTTGCTAATGGATAATCTTTAAGTGTTAATTTTTTAGGACTACTATTATTAGCGTTACCATTAGATGTTGCTTTAACATCTTGTGCTCCAGTTTCATTTCCCATCATTTTCATAACTTCTTTTACTATTTGTTCAATATTCATATTATCATCCATATAATTCACCCCTTACTTAAATACAACTTTAAGTTGCACAGGTTTTGCATTTAATACAACGTGCTGTGTTTCTTTGATATGAAGAACTGCTGCTTTTGCTTGATATTTAGGTCTCGCCATCTGATCGTTTAACGTTGGAACTGGAGTCGGTGATTCACCTTTTGCATATTTTGCAGCATTTTTCCCAATTGCTCTAAACGTTTCGAGAGTTATAAGTGGAGCTTGTGGGAAAAGTTCAAGATTTTCTAACATTTGAAGGTCCTTTTGATGAATAACAGTTGTTCCTTTTGACTGAATACCAATGCCAATTCCTGAGCCACTTAAAACTGCGGCATCATGAGCCATAAAACAAACATCAGATGTACGAGTTACTCTAATAACTCTTGCAGTAACACCTTCTTCTTCAATACCTGCCATAAGTTCTCTAAGTACTTTGTCATGTGGAATATCCACAATAGTTTTTGTTTGATAAATTCCAAATGCAGGAGCTAATGCTATAACAACTTCATCGGGCCTTGTTCCTGGTCTCGCTTCTCCTTCTTCAATAAGCTCTAATTTTGAATTTAAAGTATCTACTTTACTTTCTATATTTCCTCCACTGGAGTTGCCTTGTGATTGTAATTTTTTAACAACTTCATTTGTTATGATTTTAATTAATTCCTCATTAGACATTACATTCATATTACATCACTCCTCTAACTACATTTTATTAGGATCAAGAGCCTGATTAATGTTTTTTATTTCATCCCATCTTGCGCCCTCAAGCCTGTACCCTGTTCCTGGTCCCATATAATCATTAGGATCGTTTACTGCAGTAATTACGTTGAATTTATCATCAAAAATAGATGAAGTGTGTAAATAATCTCCAGCAATTCTTTGTTTTACTAAGCTTAGAACCCTCTGTGCAATATCTTCATTTCCACTTTTTGAAAGTGCTTTAACCACTTCAAGAACTGTAATCTCATTCTTTAATATGCTCTGAGCAGCTTTTAAATCTTCTACAACATTTCGATCTGGAACATCCTTACTTCCATGTGCATATGTTACTGCTTCAACTTCTTCATCAGTTATTTGTGGTAGTCCCATTTCTTTAAATACTCCTTGAAGCACCTTTGCAGCCTTATTTCTAATAGCAATTGCATCCGCTTCTTTTATTGGTTTGAGCCCTCCATCGACCTTTAAATCTCTTTGAAGTACAAGATAGTCATCATAGTCATCAACATCAAAGTTAGAACCTGCAAACATGTTATCATAATTAGGAACTCCACCGTATCCTGAGAATATAAAGTCTGTACCAGGTAAGAATTGCATCATAGTCCTTGCAGTTTTTCTTATATCTGAATGTGTGAATGTTTGATCATTTCCTGAACAAACTTCCATGTCAAGCATTGAAGTTATAAGGTTCTCCGCAAGTACAGCTCTTATTCCACCTGAAACTGAGGCCGGGATACCAATACAACTTATAGAACCATTTTGTAATCCTTGAACTCCAGCACCCTTTGTAATCATTATGCATCTTGCTTCAAGATAAAGCATTGACTTACCTTCAGCATAACCCATTAGCACTTCTGAACCAGTACCAGATGTAAATCTCATTTTAAGTCCACGAGATGCATATGCTGATGCAAGAAATGCCTTTGACCAAGGTGTATCATCTCCATCAGTAAATACTTGCTCTGTACCATAAACTGATATTGTCTCAGCATAAGCTGTATACCCAAGCATTCCAAGTTTAAGTTCTGTTGCTTCTTCAAGAGCACATTGAGTTAATATGCCCCCTCTTCCTACTTGTGCTCCGATTAATAATCCAAGTGCATTAAAAGGTGCATATCTAGTTACAGCAACTGTAGTTTCCATTTCATCAAAACCTCTTAAAGCTGCTTCTGCAGCGTCCGCTGCAATTAAAATTGGATTATCTTTTACATTTGTAATATGACACTGATTAGATGGTGTTTTTCTGGCTCTCATTTTTTGCAGTGCCATCATCATCTCAACAACATTTAGGTTGTCCACAACTTCAACTAATTTTGCTGGAGTAATAGAAGTAGCAATAGTTACAATTTTTGCTCTGGGAACATTTATATCTGTAAGCATCCTAGCAATTTCAAGTGATGTGAGCGCCATTGATTTTTCTGCATCGCCAATGTTTATAGCGTGATCAGCAAGAAAAATATCTATAAAATCAAAATCTGCTCTTTTCTTTCCATCCATTTCAGAAATCTTACCATTTTCAATTTTTAAACTTGATTTTGGATCATTTGGACCATCTATTGCAACCAGACCAACATCTGGCCAATCTTGTACAAACCCATCTTGATTAACTGGTCTTTTTTCTAAAGCTTCAAATCTTTTTGATCTTTTCATAAATCAACCCTCCATCCTTAATTTAAATATACGGTTCGGTAGTTGAAGTTGGTTCATCACCTAACGCAT
>NZ_CALEVF010000192.1 GCF_937920395.1 uncultured Clostridium sp.
CGGAGTTTGTCAACTTAGTTGTCGTAATTTCTATTTCTAACCTTTTGATGACGATGCCTCTTCTATAATAAGCAACTCTTCGTCTTTTATTGGGTTCAAAGATACATATTTAGGTAAATCCCAATTTCTAATTTCTCTACTCCACCTTTCAGGATGCTTCTCTTTTGCCATTGCATACACTTTTTTTCTATTCTCCATAATCTTTTTGTCCAATCTATAATGCCTCTGGTATGGGGTCAAATATTTGATACCACTATGCATATGAACATTGTTGTACCAGTAAACAAACTTCTTTACCCACTCACGTGCGTCAGAAATACTTACAAATCCACCGTTAGGAAATGTTGGCACATATTTCATTGTCTTAAATAACGATTCTGAGTATGGATTATCATTGCTTACTCTAGGCCGTGAAAATGAGCTCTGTACCCCTAATTTCTCCAATGTAGCAAGGAACGTTGCAGCCTTCATAGGACTTCCATTATCGGAGTGAAGTATAAGAGGTTTACCTAATATTTTTTGAGAAAGAAGAGCACGGCTAACAAGGATCTTGGCATATTCTGCATTCTCTGTTTCCCAAACTTCATAACCAACAATCATACGGCTGAACATATCTAGTATCAGATATAGCTTAAAGTATAGACCTTTCACAGAGCCATCAAGCCATGTTATATCCCATGTCCAAACTTGGTTTTGCGCGGTTGCTATGTGCGTAGCAGCAACTCTTTTCACAGGCGCCTTCGTCTTAAATCTATGAGTGTTTTGTTTTTCTTCTCTAAGTATTCTATGAATCGTAGATTCCGAGGCAATATAAATTCCCTGATCAGCCAGCTTTGGCACTATTTGTGCAGGTACTAAATCGGCATAGTCATTACTATTTATTACCTGAATAATCTCAGCTCTTTCTTCATCACTAAGTTTATTTTTAGGAGGCTTCCGACATACTAGCGGGCGTTTATCTTCCGTTGAGTCAGGGGTTAGTGACCATCGCTCGTAAGTCCTAGTTGATATTCCAACCTCATTGCAGCAGGGACTTAACCTAGCACCGGAATGTACAGCTTCATTAATCAGTTCTAAAGCTTTAATGCGATCTGAGGCACTGATTAGTCTTCCTCTTGGTCCCCCCAAATCGCATGAACGTTTTTTCTTAGTACTAATAATGCTGCGGTTTCAGCTAAAGCTTTTTCTTTAAATCTAAGCTCTTTTTGAATTTTTATGACTTTATCTTTTTCTTCTTTTAGCTCACCTTTTAACTTTTTAGGATCTTCGATGCTGCCGTTGTTTGCATTCATGCATTGTGATTTCCATACCTTTATATCATCTTTATATGTACCTTTCCTTCGGCAATATTCACCAAGTTCTTGCTCGGTTAAAGAGGCCGACTCAAGAACCATGTGAAACTTTTCCTCTGATGTCCAATCCCCATTTAGTCTTAAAATCTTTATTCCTTCTTTTTTCTCAGCATCTTTAATCCATTTATAAATTGTACCTTTATTTATCTTTTTATCTAGAGATACTTTAGTTATGCTTTCTTTATCTGAACCAGTTACTCTTGCAAGTATTTCTTTTCTTATTTCTTCAGAATACCCAATTTTACTCACCATGATATCTTTCCCCTTTCGTAAAGCCTATACTGTATAGTATACTATAATTC
>NZ_CALEVF010000193.1 GCF_937920395.1 uncultured Clostridium sp.
TGAATACAGAGTTGCTAAAATACTTGCTAAAGAAATAAATAATAGTTTAGATATAGAGTTACCGGAAGATGAAGTTGGTTTTATCGCTATGTATTTAAAAACTTTTTCTACAATAGATCAAAAAATAAGTAGAGTAAGTGTTATTGTATTAAGTCACGGTCATGTAGCTTGTGGAATGGTAGATGTATCAAATAAGCTATTAGGTACTAACCTAGCTATAGGAATTGAAATGTCACTTGATGAGAGTCCTCAAACACTACTTAAAAAGACTATAGAGACAGTAAAGAAAGTAAATGAAGGTAAAGGATGCTTGCTACTCGTAGATATGGGGTCTCTCGTAACTTTTGGTGAAATTATTACAAAGCAGACAGGAATCCCTACAAGAATAATTGCTAGAGTAGATACAGTAATGGTACTTGAGGCAGTTAGGCGAGCACTAATAACAAGTGATCTTGACGAAATAGCGGATGCTATAGACGGAGATAAAACCTATGTTAAGCAAGTAAAAGGAGTTAAAAAGTATTTAAAAACTATAATTACGGTATGCATAACAGGTGTCGGCACAGCACTTAAAATTAAAAAATATCTTGAAGATATAATGGATTGTTCAAGCGAAAATATAAACATAATTCCAATTGGAATTATGAATAGAAATAGTGCACAAGATAAGATTCGAAGTATTAATGAAGATCATAATATAATTGCAATAGTTGGAACTATTAATCCTGAAATTTTAGATATTCCATTCATTTCATTTCAAGATATTTTAAAAGAAGATGCTAAAATAATGTTAAGAAATTTAATGGGAATAACAGTAGTAAGCCCCTTGTCATCTGTAATAGATGAAGAACTCATACAAATTAGAGATGACCTATTTTCAAAGGTTGATGTAATTGATGAAATGAGTAACCTTCTAAAATTGAAAGGTAATGTTAATGAAGATTATGCTATGAGCATATATAAAAGAGAAATGATGGGAGGTACAATGATTGTAGGTAATGTGGCCATACCTCACGGTTTGCCCGAAAACGTGAAAAAACCAACATTAGCCATTTTTAAGCTTAAAAATTCTATACCTTGGGAGAATGATACTGAAACGAATCTAGTTATTATGATTGCGCTTAAAGAAAATGATCATGATGTAATTTTGAATTTGTTTGATTTATTATGTAAAGCTGAGACAATAAAGAAACTAGATAAAGTCCACTCGGCCAAAGAGATTGCCAATTTATTTTTAGAGCGATAATACTCCTTCCTAATTAAGAGTCTTTTTAAAAGATAAAAGCTAAACAAGCTTTTATCTTTTTTTTATAAATAGAGTGATTTATAACCTTATCAACAGGCTTATGGCACGATACTTGCTACATACTTATATATACAAAGGTAAGTAAATCAAGTTATTTTTTTTATTAAAAACAATCTATTACCTTTTCAACAGGTTTATGGCATGATACTTGCTACAGTATTAATGTAGAAAGAGTAAATACAAAATAAAACAGATTAAAAATTATACCCAAAAGGGGGAAGTGTAATGACAGAAAGTATTACTGAATATTTAAACAAAGATTTAATAATAAACAATCTCGAAGCAGAAACAACAGACGATATCTTTTATGCTTTGTCCAAAATATTGTTAAAGGCTAACTATGTAAAGGATTCCTTTTATGGTGGTTTAGTAGCAAGAGAAAGTAAATTCCCGACTGGTCTAACACTTGGAACATACAATGTTGCAATACCACACACTGATGCAATCCATGTACTTAAACCTGCAATAGCAGTTGCAACATTAAAACACCCAATAACCTTCACTAATATGGATGGAGATGGTCAAGTAGATGTAAACGTTGTATTTTGTATGGTTTTAAAAGAACCTCATAGTCAAATAAGTATGCTTCAGCAGCTAATGTTTTTAATTCAAAATGAAGATGTTTTAAAAAGTTTGAGTAAGGCAAAAGACAGTGAAGAATTATATGACATACTAACGAAATTCGATTCCATTACAAATTAATTTAATTTAGAGGAGGAAATAATAATGAATAAGCAAAAATTAATATTGGTGGCATGTGGTACAGGGATAGCAACTTCAACAGTTGTATGCAAAAAGGTTGAGGATTTAATAGCAGCTAAAAATCTTAACGCAAGAGTAATTCAATGTAAAATATCCGAAGTTCCAGGTTACGAGGCTGACGCAGATCTTCTAGTTACAACAACAATTGCATCAAGAACATATTCAATCCCTGTAATTAAGGCAATAAATTATTTAACTAATATAAATCCACAAAAAATCGATCAAGCAATTATTGATGCATTAAACGAATAAAACCTAGTGTAAGATGTAATCTTTAAATAGCTGATTGCGAAACTCTAAAAGATTTTAGTGAAATATCTATCTAAAATTTTA
>NZ_CALEVF010000194.1 GCF_937920395.1 uncultured Clostridium sp.
GATTTTTATTGTTTTAGGTTTAACCTTCTCCTCCTCAAAGCTGTTTACATCCTCTTCACTATCAGAAGTAAGCAGGATTACGCTCGCTGTGTCTCCAGTTTTTACATCAAGTGTAACTTGTACATCTTCAGCTTTTGATGATAGATTAACAATCTTTATAATGGCCTCATTCTTCACAGCATCTATAGCAGTAGATGCGGTAATTATAGGAGATTTTTTTAACATAGAGTTATGAATCAATTCTCCGTTAAGGTAGCATTTATAGGTATCTTCCATCAAAACTATCTTCATCTTATTAAAATCATCTTCTTTAATAACTATTCCATCCTTTTCATCTAAGAATAACCTTGAAAATCCATTCCATTGAATTATTTTGCTTTTAGAGCCCTCAATTTTCCAATCAAAATAGCTTTTACTATTAAGGTCATTCCAGAAGCTTATAGAAATATTTTTTGAGTCAGCAGGCTTGGCTTCCATCTCAACAGTGTAATTTCTTAAGTCAGCTACTCCAAAAATTCTGAAATATTTATTATCCCAAGGAAGATGAGATGTGGTGTCGTCCATTTTAAAGCGATTTGTAGTATCATAAAAGTTGTCACATGGACTACTATTTATGGTTACATTTCTGAACATATCGCCCTTACAGGTATTAAAAAATCCAGGTCCACCTTTTCTACTCTGAGAATAACCTTGAGTAGTTAATAAATAATCAACAACATAATCACCAATGTTTTCACAAAAAATTTTAAGCATATAATAAGTCGGTATTACATAACTCATGGACTTATCAAATAGAATGAGATTAGGAGACCAATTCATATGATTCCTATTTGCAAAAAGGGGAGCATAACTCGTCATAGTAACCACATCCTGGTTTCTTTCTATACCTGTAAGGTATGCAGCCTCTCCTAATGCAGCTTTCAGATTTCCGCCATTAGCACCGGTGGTTACAGCATATTCTCCCACATATACTTTTGGACCTTTTCTATCGTAACTATCATAAAGATCATGATTTGATGCAAAAAAGTCTACATCAGAATAGTAATGTTCATCTATTATGTCTGCTGGCAACGTAACAGTTTCTCTATGCTGATTTGCAATAAATAACAAATGAGGGTATTTATTTTTTAGAGCATTATAAATATATAAATAGTTCTTTTGATAAATTTCCCCATAATTTTCGTTTCCTATCTCAATATATTTAAGATTAAATGGTTGTGGATGTCCATTTGTAGCTCGCTTTAAGCCCCAATAACTTTCTTTATTAGAAGTAGCATATTCTATAGCATTAAAAATATCCCTGAGGAGTTCATCAAGCTCATCCTGAGTAAAATATTCAGGTCCACGTCCCTGACAAGACATTCCACAGTTTACAACATAAAGTGCATCCACATCCAAATCTTCACAAAGCTGAAGATATTCATGGAAGCCAAGGCCATTTGTTGTTCTATAATTCCATAAAAGCCAATGACTTGGTCTTTCCCACACAGGGCCTATGGTATTTTTAAATCTCATAATGCTTTCTTTATTAAACCCTTCAACAATGCATCCTCCAGGGAAACGCAAGAATTGTGGACTTAGATCTTTGAGCCTTTGAGCAAGATCAGGTCTAACCCCATTTAAGCGCTTATTAAAAGTATTTTGAGGGAAAAGGGAAGTAAATCCTATGGTAAGTTCTCCTTCTGATTCAGCTGTTATGTGAAAATTTGCGTCCCCATCACTTGAATTTGAAAGAAATATGCAATTATATTTTTTATATTCTCCACTATCTACTAAAAAATCATAGGAAGAATAAACTTCATTGCTTTTACCTCTAAGGGATACAGTTACTTTGAAATTTGGTACAGAAGATTTAGCAAACATATAGAAAGAATATCCTTCATCCTTTACTACATTAATGCCATGAAAGCCTGAATTGTAAATGCTTGAACCTTTTTTACGGTAATCTATCTTAAGACAGGTTTTTCTATTAGCATTTAATGTATCAGAATAACTCATATGCATTAAAACATCTTCATTAGCATCCCAGCTTGGGATTTTATCAGCGTTTTGAAAGCTGGTTTTCCATCCAATCGATGTTGTTATTTCCTGACTTTCACTATTATAGCTGCAACCTTCGGGTATAATAGAATCTTCAAAAGCACGATTGCGAAGTAGTTCTGCATATAATCCACCATCACCTGCTCTACTGATATCTTCAAAGAAAATTCCAAAAAGGCTACGTGAAGTCTTGAATTTTTTATTCTGAGTTTGTACATTTATAGTATGCATTTTAAACCTCCATTTAGTATCTAAGTTTTATTGAAAAACGGTTATATTTGTTATTCGATAGCACTATTACTATAACAAGGTGAATTTTCTTATAAACAAACAATAGTCACTACAAACCATTATTTTTGATTATTATGATGTTTTAAACACACAAATTAACTAGGCATTTTAATTACCAACCTATCCCCTATGTATTGAACTACCATATCAACATTTTCTGTCTCAGTAATACCAATACCATGTGTCTTCGCAACTAAGATCAATTTGAAGTCTCTCTTCATAACTATTCCAGGGAAGCTACCTTCGCGCTTATGAATAGTAAGAGTGTTAGTTTCATCTTCCCAAGTAATATTTATAAAGGCAAAGGCACCATTTTCATAGTTGTAATTATCACCCTCATCCTCATATAACTTAAAGTTACCAGAAGCTCCAGCATATATCCTTAATTCTAAGGGTGCATTCAACTTATCTCCTGTATACTCAGCGACGGGTCCCATTGGAACTATTGAACCAGAAGGAATATATAAGGGCATGGTGTCAAGTGATGAGTTAGCTTGTATAGACCTCCCCCCCTCATATCTCTGTCCTGTCCAAAAATCATACCACTGTGGTCCCTTAGGTAAATATACTTTACGGCTTTTCTGATCATTATTAATTGCCACTGATTTTGGATTGTAATACATCGGCTTAGTTACTGGGCATACCATAAAACTAGGACCAAACATGTATTGATCATCAATATTATAAGTATTAGGATCGCTTTGAAAATCAAATACCAAAGCCCTCATCATAGTATAGTCGTCATGGGTAACCATTCCTGCCAATGAATAAATATAAGGAATTAGTCTATAACGGAGATAATCAAATTTTAATAAGGTGTCATAAAAAATTGATCCAGGTTCTCCAAAATTCCACATCTCCCTTGGAGTATCAGTACCATGAGAACGAAACATAGGAAGAAAAGCACCATATTGAAACCATCTCACATAAAGCTCTCGATAGCCCATGTCCTTGCAGCCCTCTTCATAGTCTCCATTATAAAACCATAAACCTCTTTTCTTTACAAAGAAAGCTCCAATATCCGTGGTCCAATAGGGAACACCAGTAATGCAAAAGTTTAGACCATCTGCTATCTGTTTTTTTAATGTACTCCAATTGGCACTAAGGTCTCCTGACCAAGTGATTGTGCTGTATCGTTGCTGACCTGCATAAACTGAACGTGTAAGGTTAACTACTCTTTTCTCAGATGTAACTTCACGTTGTCCTTCATAAATACATTTAGAATGCATAAGAGAGTAGGCATTTATAAATTGTGGATCCATATATTTTTTTGACTCACTGGTGTTTATTAATACTCTTTCCTCTGGTTCAGGTTTTACCTCACCTGTCCAGTCTGCTTCAAAAGGTTCAGTACAATCACACCACCAAGCATCCACACCTTTAGAAAAAAGGCCTTCATTTGCTTGTTTCCAGTATAACTTTCTGGCATCAGGATTAAATGCGTCGTAGGTAGCTTGATTCCCAAGTAGATACCTTGATTCTTTCATTTCCTTATAATTCTCTCCCTGATTTTTCATAATTGGCCATATGGATATCATAAGCTTTGCGTTCATATCATGAAGACTCTCCATCATTGCACTAGGATCCTTAAATCTTTCCGAATCAAAGGACTTTTGTCCCCAGAGATCTCCTGTCCAACTTTTCCAATCAAGTACTATCAAGTCCATAGGTATTTTTCTATCCCTGTGTTCCTTAACTACATTTATTAACTCTTCTTGAGTTTCATAGCGTTCTTTTGACTGCGTGTAACCAAATGCCCATCTTGGAAGCATAGGAACCCTTCCAGTTAGTCTTCTGTAACCTGCTACGATATTATCAAGATTCGGTCCATATATGAAGTAATAATCCATTTGTTGGTCAACATCAGTCCATATATATGAACCAAAAGCATCATTTCTAAAGACCATAAGTGAATAACTATCTACTAAAATTCCATAGCCATTGGTTGAAACAAGTACAGGTATTACAGCTTTCATATTTTGTTGGTATAAATATTGATGTTGCCCACTAAGATTCATCATGCCTTCTTCATGGGAACCTAGACCGTAGAGTGCCTCATCCTTATTCCAATCAAACTCTAATTTTGTATGATATGCTTTGTATGCAGGAACAGACTTAAAATTATCTGCATTAGAACGCATACCATCCACACTATTTCCAGATTTTATTTCTGTATTTTCATCGAAAACAGATTTATACACATCAATAGGTTTTAAAGTTTTACCTCCTTTATCAGGTTCCTTTGCTAGTAGGTTCCCTTTATTATCAAGATATTTAAAGCAGCAAGTTTGCATATCTATAACAACTTGTAGGTCTTTTGTAGCTAGAATTAATTCATCATCAATTTCCTTTACAGACCATTCAATATTACTTTTATCTTGTGAAACTATCATCATACTACTATTTGTACTAAAATCATTATCTAATGTATAAAGGACTCGAATAATACCATTTCCATAGGGTACTAACTTCATTTTGCCCTTTGATGTTTCTATAACTAAACTATCAGAGTACTTTATATAATTTTCAATCTTCATTTCACACATCTCCTCTTAAATAATATTGCTTACCTAGCTTAAATTAAAATTTACTTCCACTTAAATCATTTCTCCAAATGGAGATTACAGCAGCTAAAGGATTATATCTACATCAATATAACAACTACCAATGGATATATTATTCTTCATTCTCTTCCCTGCTATATAAACCCATGAGTTATTTTCTTTAAAAATGCTTAAATCTCCATTTGGTATTACTTCAAGTCCATTAACACTTAAAACATCATGAATATAAGCACCTAAAAGCTTCCCTTTCTTGTCAATCCATATTTTGCATCCTCTCTGGCCCTTAACATTCATCTTAATTTCCGCGCCAGATGCTAAGTCTGTAAAGTTTATAGAATCATCTTCGCCTTCATTTACAATTGTATATACAGTGCAATTCTCATAAGGTATAGGATATACCATCAAATTAGGTTTAGTATCTATTTCATTTATCTTGCAAATTGTATTAGTTATGCCTGCCTCTTTTATAGCAAAGCGATAAAGCTCTGCAAGTGGCTCTATAGAATCAGATAATTCTAGTGGTAGAGGGCAATGAATAAGCTTTCCTTTACCAATATTAAAGACTCTTACAAGGTTATCTTTACCATTCAAATATGATGCTTTATTAATTGTATGGGCAGGATCTGCATATGCTGTTATCTTTCTAAATGAAGCATTAAAGGAATAATCACCTATATGAAGTCTTTCTTCTGAAAATATTGGTTTTACCTCTGCCATTATCCCTAAATCGCAGAATCTAGTGGCTTTACGCCAGTAGTTGTCGACATCAACAGTTCCAGAAATAAGTACAGTTTTACCCATGCTTATGTACTGCTTAAGAAGTGTCCACGTAGCCTCCGATAACATCTGCGCTGCAGGTAGAATAATAAGTTTTGGCTTTCCTATTTGTGATAAATTATCTGCTTTAAATAAATGTTCAAGAACCATATCTGACTGCATTTTTAAATGATAATGTAGTGCTAATATATGTGATCTTATACCTTGTGAAGCTAAATTTCTATCCACTGAGAAGTAATAATTAGTAGGATGAAGAGTTAAAATTTCAACCGCATCTTCGTTCCTTCCACTCATTAAAGAATGTGTTTTGCCCTCTATCCATGATAATAGCCTCGTTACGCCTACAGAAGCCGTAGCGGTCCTATCTGCTCTGTATAAACCGAGAGTATTTTCAGTTAATTCATTCTCAAAAGGATCACTAAATGATTGCCACTGTATCCAATTTCCAAAGGAGTAAAGTA
>NZ_CALEVF010000195.1 GCF_937920395.1 uncultured Clostridium sp.
CTAATAGTATCTGTTTGTCCTACAAATAAAGTATCTGTAGTTTTATTTATACTTATGTAAGCTACTGGAACTAGTGTAGTCGCAAATACTTGGACATTCATGAATAATAGTAAAAGAGTAAATATAAAACATATAACATTATTCTTTTGTACTTTTCTCATTAAGATTTCCTCCTATAGAATATAAAATTTTAGACAGATTCCGAATTGATAAACATTAAAAATTTGTATCATCTTTTATAAAATTCAATATTTTGTAATTCGGAAAATCTCTATATATATTTATTTAATATATCAATTAATATATCGGTTAATAAAAACGAAACATTAGGGGCGATTGATAGACTCGAAGAAATAGAGTTAATATGTTAAGTACAAATGAAGCAATTCATGAGAAAAACAAGAATCTATTCGAAGAAGAGGCTAAATTAAAGTATTATTTATCAAATCACTCATATTACTAGTTATATATTTATATAATTTACAGTAGGAGTATTTATATGATAAAGAGTAATTAATTCTTGTATATATATTAATTAGATGTGCAAGTGGGTAAAAAGAAAGGTAAGGAGGCTAGTTTTATGTTAGAAGGAAAATGTCCAGTGACAGGAAGAACAAGCAAAGCAGTCGCAGGTGAAGGAACAACTAATGAGCATTGGTGGCCAAATCAGCTTAAGCTTAATATTCTTCGTCAAAACTCAGAACTAAGCAATCCTATGTCTAAAGGTTTTAACTATGCTGATGAATTTAAAAAATTAAATTATTATGAACTAAAGGATGATTTATATAAGTTGATGACAGATTCTAAGCATTGGTGGCCTGCTGATTATGGTCACTATGGACCATTCTTTATTCGTATGGCTTGGCATAGTGCAGGAACTTATAGAGTTGGTGATGGTAGAGGAGGCGGTGGTGGTGGATTACAACGTTTTCCACCACTTAATAGCTGGCCAGATAATATAAATTTAGATAAAGCACGTCGTTTACTTTGGCCAATAAAAAAGAAATACGGAAATAAAATTTCTTGGGCCGACCTTATGATACTTACAGGTAACTGTGCATTCGAATCTATGGGACTCAAGACAATTGGATTTGGTGGCGGCAGAGTTGATGTCTGGGAACCACAAGAGGATATTTATTGGGGTAGTGAAAAAGAATGGCTTGGAGATGAACATAATAAAGATGATCAAAAGCTTGAAAATCCTCTTGCAGCTGTACAGATGGGCTTAATTTATGTAAACCCAGAGGGACCCGATGGAAAACCTGACCCTAAAGCATCAGCATATGATATAAGGGAAACATTTTCTCGTATGGCAATGAACGATGAGGAAACTGTTGCTCTTATAGCAGGTGGACATACTTTTGGTAAATGTCATGGTGCTGCATCACCTTCACATGTTGGACCAGAACCAGAAGCTGCACCGATTGAGCAGCAAGGATTGGGTTGGAAAAGCAACTATAAAACTGGTAAGGGTCCAGATACCATAAGTAGTGGCATTGAAGGTGCATGGAAAGCAGAACCTACAAAGTGGACAATGGGATACTTAAAAACATTATTTAAACATGAGTGGGAATTAGTTAAAAGTCCTGCTGGAGCATATCAATGGTTAGCTAAAGATGTAGCTGAAGATGATATGGTAGTCGATGCCTATGATCCATTAATAAAACATAGACCTATGATGACCACAGCAGATTTAGCACTTATTTATGATCCTATTTACAAATCAGTAGCAATGGATTATTTAGAAAATTCAGAAAAATTTACCGAGAATTTTACCAAGGCTTGGTTTAAATTAACCCATAGAGATATGGGGCCGATATCAAGGTATCTCGGACCAGAAGTTCCAACAGAAACCTTTATTTGGCAAGACCCAGTGCCAAAAGTTAACTATAAATTGATTAATAAAAAGAATATTTTAGAGATTAAGACAAAGATTTTAGATTCAACCTTGTCAATATCAGAACTTGTTACAACAGCTTGGAAATCTGCATCGACATTTCGTGGTTCAGATAAACGTGGAGGGGCAAATGGGGCAAGAATACGCCTAAAGCCACAAATAGAATGGCAAATTAATGAGCCAGAAAAGCTTAAAAAGGTTTTAAATATACTAGAGAAAATTCAAATGAATTTTAATAGGTCACATTCAAAGGGCAAGAAGGTTTCCTTAGCTGATATTATTATATTAGGTGGATGTGTTGGTATTGAACAAGCTGCAAAAAATGCAGGGCACAACATTATTGTTCCTTTTACGCCAGGACGAACCGATGCAACCCAAGAAGAAACAGATATAAATGCATTTAGTGTTCTCGAACCTAAGGCAGATGGATTTAGAAATTATATAAAAGATAAATATGGAGTAACATCAGATAAAATGTTAATTGATAGAGCACAATTATTAACACTAACTATTCCAGAAATGACAGTATTAATTGGAGGTATGCGTGTATTAAACACTAATTATAAAGGCTCAAAAGAGGGAGTGTTTACAAAGAGAGAAGAATGTCTTACAAATGATTTTTTTGTAAACCTTTTTGATATTAATACCCAGTGGAAGATGTTACCTGAATACAAGGAAAAATTTATGGGTTTTGATAGAGAATCGCAAAGGAGAAAGTGGATTGCAACAAGCGTTGATCTTATATTTGGATCAAATTCACAACTTCGAGCAGTTGCTGAGGTATATGCATATAATGGCAATGAGGAAAAGTTCATACAAGATTTCGTAGCTGCATGGAATAAGGTAATGAATGCAGACCGTTTTGATGTTGAAAATATTATTAAATAAAACAATCAGTAATAGTTTATTTAAACTAGATTGTTTCAAAAACAAAACCCTCTTAAGTAGACGAAGCTTTTTAATTTCGTGTCTACTTAAGAGGGTATAGTTAACAATTATTGTTTATTAATTTCAATTGCAGGAAATTTTAAATCTTTATATTTACCAAACTTTTCTTTAGCAGTTGATAAATTTTCATCTGTGTAAAATCCACCTTGTGTATGATAAATTTCTTCTAAATGGTGTTCTCTTCCTTCAATAGTAGTACGATCACGACTTAATCCATCTTTAGCAATAACAAATTCCCATTTACCAGTTTCTGTTTTTTCTAAGTCTCCACCAGCGCCACAAACTTGGCATTCAATAGGAAAATGTAATCCGTCCCATTGAACTTCCCCTAAGATCAAAGAATTAGAGTGGCAATTTGGACACCACCACATATTTTCATCACCTAACCACACTCTTTTTTCTGCTGTAGTATTTAATGATTTCATAACGTTGTTGCCAATTTCTTCAGCACGTTTTATCATATCATCATGTAATAAACATTGTTTTGGAGCTGGCACACGAGTAGCCAAATACATATCAATAATTTTAAAATCATTTGTAAAACAAGTTGCCTGCATAGCTTCTAATGCCATCGACTGCCATGAAAGAGTAGATCCTCCAACAGCAATTAAAGCACCAACTCTATCTTTATGCTCAATTTCACCAATGGATTATAAAAATGCTGATTCATAACTTAAATTTCTATGCATAAACTTTAAAAATGTTGTAGTTGGCATTAAATCATATGTAGGTGCTACAAGCTGTAACACCCATTATTTTAAAAGTCATAATAAAATCTCTTCTTTATATATCGTATATATTGTTAATGCATGTTTTTTTTGTTACACTAACTAATGAACCTTTATAATATTAACATAAATTAATGAACCATTCATCAGAAAAAATCAGGAAAATACTACACTTTAATAGTATGATTTTAGAAATTTTTCTAATACGCAAGAGGAGGCAATTTTTGGTCAGATTGAGACTAAAAATAATATAGAAGAAATTTATAGATTAATTTGTAGATTTATGTTTATAAAATATAAACTGTCCTCAAAAAACTTAATATATATAATAGTTTATCTGCATTTAATGATATTAATAAGACTATAAATTTATGTGAAAACTATTTAAATAACCCAATTTTTATTTTAGATACTAGTTATCATATTATTGGTGGTTCCACTCTAAATAATACTAATACATTTAGTATTGAAACTTATAATGAGCAGACTTATCTGTTAATTGATACTGTTAATATTATGAAAAAAGATAAATGTATAGATAATATTTATAGTTCAAGTACATCATTTTTTCACTTTTCTGATAAAAGTCTTATTTTCTGTGGTATTCGTATTAATAGTATTACTGTTGGGTATATATGTGTTTTACAAGAAAATCGAGAATTTGTTGAATAAGAACTAGAATTAACCAATACTTTGGCACAAACTCTTCCTATACAAATGCAAAATGATAACCAGTTTATAAATACTTCAGGACTCGAAGAAGAGTATTATCTAATGGATTTATTAAAAAATTCAATAAGTAATATTTCCTATTTAGAATAAAGATTTTAAGATATCAGAAATAATGATTTTAAGATGATAACTACGTTGTTCTATTAAAAACGCAAGAATTTGGTATTTCTTCCCAGCATTTATTACAAGAAATACATTTTGGTTTATAATCTTTGTTATCCTCCCATTTATTAATTAGATCTGGCTCACAAAGTAAGGTTCTAGACAATGAGAAATATTGAATTTGGGTAGTATTTAAAATTTCATTCATTACATCCATATTTTTATTTCCTCCAACTAGGATTACCTTGGCATTTACAACACTTGCGATATTCATTACAGCTTCTTTAAAATATGATTGTTTATCTACTGTATTAATTCCTTTTGAAAAAGGAACTTTTCCTTCTCCAGAAGATAGGTTAACTGCACTAGGTTCAATCATATCTATTCCTAGTTTATCAATTTTCTTGAAAACTTCTATAGATTCCTCTTTGGTAAGGCCTTGATTTTTATCCATAAAGTCATCAAAATTGATTTTTATCATAATTGGATAAGAACTACCAACTCTTTTTCTTATTGCCTCTATTACTTCATAAATTATTCTTGCTCTGTTATGTATATTCCCAAATAAATTAAAAAGTGTCAACACTAAATTATTTGCTGTAGGTGATCCAAATCAGGTTATTTATAGTTGGCCTGGAAGTACAGCAAGTGTGTTTTACACATTAAAGAATAAATATGATGTAAAAGAACTGTCACTTCCAATTAATTACCGCTCTAGTAGTTAAATTTTAGAAGTAGCAAAATGTTTTTTGGAAAATGGAAGCAGTTTAACTGGAATACGGGAGATGGAAGTAAAATGGTAGTAAAAAATCAATATAATCCATTTAATGAAGCTGGAAAGGTAATCAAAGCAGGTGGTATTGGTGTCACAATTTCTAGTCAATCCGGTCACAGAATGCGTGCACTTTCAGCAGAAGTAGATATGCAGCTTGCGACAACTCCTACAGAGGAATTGTTAAAGCTTGAAGTTCTTCAGCCTGAAAATATTAAGGATACCCTTCATGCATATCAGATGGCAAAGCGCTGTAATGAGAAACGTGTTATGTCTGAATCTGTAAAATGGGGTGTAAAGGGGGCAAGAGTAAATTCTATCTCTCCTGGAATTATTGTAACACCTCTTGCTATTGATGAATTGAATGGACCAAGAGGGGATTTCTATAAGAATATGTTTGCAAAATGCACTGTCGGAAGACCTGGTACACCAGATGAAGTAGCCAATGTGGCAGAATTGTTAATGAGCGATAAGGGTGCCTTTATCACAGGTGCCAACTTCCTGATTGATGGTGGTGCAACTGCCTCATTGTTCTATGGTCCATTAAAACCGGAAGAATAAATAGTATCCTGTCAACAAAAGAATAACAGAAAAAGAATACTAAGTGTATAAGCAAACAGATACTATTTTAAAACATATAAAAAATAAAATAAATTTTTAAAATTAAAGGAGAATTCATATGAAAGTATTAGTGATTAGTGGAAGTCCACGTATAGGTGGTAATTCTTATGTATTATGCGACCAGTTTATAGAAGGAGCAAAAGAGGCTGTACACAGACCGAGAAAATTAACATTGGTAAGAAAAAGCTTAGTCCTTGTACAGCTTGTTATGCTTGTCGAAATGCTGGTGTCTGTATTCAGAAAGATGATATGACAGAAATACTTGAAAAGCTCGTTGCAGCAGATATAATCGTATTAAGTTCTTAATTAAGATTATTTCACAGTGTTTACCGTTCATAGGTTATCCAAGAAGTCTGAATGCAATTAGCTGTGTAAATAATGCAGCTACTAAGATGGAAAAATAAAATCTAAAATTATAACTTGACTTGAAGTTAACTTTAGGTAGTACAATGATTATGTAGTAAATTTTATTGTAAAAGTGGATTATATAATATGATTAATAATAAGGAATTAAATAATAATACAATTTTTTCAAAATGAGAGCCGCTTCCAGAGAAGTTTTCTAAATATTTAATTGGACAAGCATATCTAAATATGCTTACGACTACTGGTGTACCAATTGGAAATGTAACATTTGAACCAGCATGCCGTAATAATTGGCATATTCATCATAAAGGTGGCAGATTCTTCTCGTAACATAGGGAATAGGATGGTATCAGCAGTGGGGAAAAGAAGTACAGGAATTACATCGAGGCGATGTTGTTAATCTCCCGGCTGAAGTAAAGCATTGGCATGGAGCAGCAAAAGACAGTACTTTTTCACATTTGGCAGTGGAAGTACCTGCACAAGGTGCCTCTAATGAATGGTTAGAAGCAGTTACAGATGACGTTTACGGAAAGCTAAAATAAATAAAATAAAATTAAAAAGGAGAATTGTGATGAATAATTTTATATATAATATTCCAACAAAAGTCTATTTTGGTGAAAATCTATTAGAACATCTTGGAGAAGAATTAAGTAAATATGGCAAAAAAGTACTTCTAACATATGGCGGAGGTTCAATTAAGAAAAACGGTCTTTATGACAAAATTGTAGCAGAAATCAAGAATGCTGGTTTAGAGCTTTTTGAGTTAAATGGTATTGACCCTAATCCACGTGTTAGCTCAGTAAATGCTGGTGCAGACATTTGTAAGAAAGAAGGCATAGATGTGCTTTTAGCAGCTGGTGGTGGTTCCGTTATAGACTGCACTAAATATATTGGAGCAGCGACTTATTATGATGGAGATGCTTGGGATATTTTACTAGGCAAGACACTGGTAGAAAAGTGTCTTCCTGTTATTACTGTGTTAACACTTGCAGCTACAGGTTCTGAGATGGATGCAGGCGGTGTTATTAGTAATCCTGATACAAAGGACAAGATTGGTATGATTTTTCCACCAATGCAACCCAAAGTTTCTTTTCTTGATCCTTCCAATACTTACACAGTAAGTAAGTTTCAGACTGCTTCTGGTGCAGCAGATATGTTAAATCATATTATGGAAGTTTATTTTAATATGGATCAAGATTTATATATGTTAGATTGTGTGATGGAAGGTCTCATGAAAACTGTTATTAAATATGCACCGATTGCATTAGTAGAGCCAGATAATTATGAGGCACGTGCCAATCTGATGTGGACATCATCTTGGGCAATCAACGGATACATCAATGGTGGAAAACGCCAGGCATGGAGCTGCCATCCAATGGAACATGAGCTATCTGCAATTTATGATATTACACATGGCTTAGGTCTTGCTATTTTAACACCACATTGGATGGAGTACACATTAGATGAAACAACAGTCTCAAAATTCTATCAGTTTGGTACCAATGTATTTGGAATTGATAATAGAATGGAACCTATGGAGGTTGCGAAAAAGAGCATTGAACTTGTAAAAGATTTTTTATTTACTAAATTGGGTTTAAAGATGACATTTACGCAAATAGGTATCGATGAATCAAATTTTGAAGTGATGGCAAAGAAAGCATGTATGGGTGGAGTGCTTGCAGCATTTAAACCATTGAATCAGAAAGATATTGAAAATATATTTAGAATGTGTCTTTAATAATTTAGTCGATTAACGGTAACGCACTTGCATTAAATGCAGGTGCGTTATTTTAAAATAATAGTATTTCAAGAAAATATTAAGTTTAAGATGGAAGGAGCAAACTATGAAAGTATTATTAGTAAATGGAAGTCCACATTAAAAAGGATCTACATATACAGCATTAAATGAAGTGGCAAAAGAATTAGAAAATGAAGGTATTGTAACTGAAATTTTTCACATTGGAACAAAACCTATTCGAGGTTGTATGGATTGTGATGGTTGTTCTCATACTGTTAGTTTTTCTAATGCTAATGGTATGTGCGTATTTCATGACGATACTGATAACTTTGCTTTAGAAAAAGCAAAGGAAGTAGATGGTTTTGTTTTTGGATCCCCTGTACATTATGCAGGTGCATCTGGCCAAATAACATCCTTTCTAGATAGATTTTTCTTTGCTGAAGCTGGTTTTCAATATAAGCCTGGTGCCGCAATTGTAAGTTGTCGCAGGGGTGGTTCAACCGCAGCTTTGGAACAGTTAAATAAATATATTACCAAATCAAATATGCCTTTCGTATCATCTCAGTATTGGAATATGTTTCATGGAAATACTCCTGAGGAGGTAAAACAAGATCTTGAAGGAATGCAAACAATGAGAACACTGGTCAAAAATATGGCTTGGCTTTTGAAATGTATACACGCTGGAAAAGAAGCAGAAATTGTATTACCAAAGTAAGAACCTCAATCTACTACTAATTTTATACGGTAATACATTAGGGCTTCAGTAGTAAATATAGAAATTCATTAAAATTTTTAATGAAAGAAGAATAATAGGTAATGGGTAAAACATTAATAGCATCTTATAAAAATGAATAGAAATTTATTCGAATGGGTATACGAGGCCCCATTGATTTCTTATTTCACTTAATAAGTGTGTAACATCAACGGTTAACGCAAGTTGATCATCACCAGTATTATTTGTAATATATTCTTGCATATCTTTTACTTCATAGTTCAGAGCTTTTGCTGTTTCGCCTAAACTAAGTTCTTCTGTTCTACCATCTTCTGAATAAAAGATAGTAGCTTTATCAGCCCTCGGATAATTGTTAACTTCGATATATCCTAATTCACCTGAAACTACACCTCGTTTTGGTTGTTTTGCTCTCATAGTTAAAGCCATAACTGCCATTTGATCGCAATCATTTTTCATAATGATACCAGATTGTTCATCTACTCCTGTTTCAAAATATTTTGCTGTAGTAAGAATTACATTTGGTTTACTCTCCATAAAAAATCTTGCAAATGAGGTTGCATAAACACCAATATCTAATAATGCTCCGCCTGCTAATTCCTTACTAAAAAAACGATTGGTTACATCATACTCCTTACAGCTTCCGAAATTTACCTGCACCATTTTCACTTTACCAATAACTCCTGATTTAACAATTTCTCTTAATTTTTTATATAAGGGCATATGGAACATAGTCATGCCTTCTACAATAACTAATTCTTTTTCTTTAGCAATAGCAACCACTTCATCTAACTGTTTTGCATTTACTGTAATTGCTTTTTCGCAAAAAACATGTTTTCCATTTTTTATTGATTTTAATATGTATTCATAATGTAGATTATGTGGATTTCTAGAAAAAGAAATGATAAATAAAACAAGTGAAATATTAATTGATTTTGAGGTTGTCTCTGGTACAAAGTGTTGTCATACTACATAATATGTAATAGTGTTAACATAATTAAATTGGAGGCAATTTTATAATGGCAGATAAGACTTTAGT
>NZ_CALEVF010000196.1 GCF_937920395.1 uncultured Clostridium sp.
ATGCTAAGAATATAGTGGATGCTATGAAGAAGAGAGTGCTCGCTATAGAAAAAGGTGTTTTAGTTAGGGACGAGCAGAGGGGAAGATACGGTTATGAAGATTAGTACAATTAAATATTTTATTACGGATGCTTTAAAAAGTATAAAAAGAAATAAAACTGTTAGTATAGCATCGGTTGCTACAGTAGCAGCTACCCTGTTTATTTTAGGTGTATTTTTATTAATTGTTTTTAATGTTAATGCAGGGGTTAAGGAGCTAGGTGCCAAACTTGAGGCTACAATTTATCTTAAAGATAATATAACGATATCACAAAAGTCAGCTATAGAGAAATCTTTGAATGGAGTAGCAGGAGTTACAAGTGTTACATATGAAGATAAGACGGATGCACTACAAAAGGTAAAGAAGCAATTTGGACCTGATAGTAAATCATTAGTGCAAGGATTTGACAAGAGCAATCCTTTTCCAACTGCTTATGTTGTAAAAGTAGAAAATCCTGAGATAGTAAGTACTGTTGTTAAGTCTGTTACTGGATTAAAGGGTATAGAGAAAATTAATGATGGACGAGAAATTGTGGATAAAATTATAAACATAACTAATACCATTAAAGTTATAGGAAGTGTATTATTTGTAATTCTAATAGGTGTATCATTATTCTTAATTGGAAATACGATTAAACTTACTGTGTACTCTAGAAAAAAAGAAATAGGAATTATGAAATTTGTTGGAGCAACTGATTGGTTCATAAGATGGCCATTTATTATTGAAGGGATGATTCTAGGTATAGCAGGTGCACTTATTTCTACAGGAGTACTGTATTATGCTTATAAATTTATTTTTGAGAAGTATACTAGTGCATTACTTGGAATTACTTTAATGAATCCTCATATTATATTAAGCACAACTTTATGGCAGTTTACGTTAGGTGGCTTAATTATTGGAGCATTAGGAAGTTCTATATCAATAAGGAAATTCTTGGTAGTATAATATAAAATTTTAGTTTGAAAGGTTTTTAGTCATCAAAAAAAGCTGGCTATTTACGACTTTAGAAGGGAAGTAGTTCCCTTCTAAAACGTCGTTAAATATGTTTATTTAATATTAGTGTTATAAATTATACGTAATTACATAATAATATATATAGAATTACAAAGAGGTGTATAAAATGGGTGATGAAAATAAATTCAAAACTGTATCAAATGGTAGTGATAGACCTAGACATGAAAAAAGAAAAAGAATTATATGGATTGTAGCTTTGCTTATTATTACTAATTGTATAACTTTGTTTGTTTCAGCTAATATTTCTTTAGGGACTCCAAATGGGAAAGTAATAATTTCAAGATCAGATTATAATCAAGTAGAAAAATTCTCGAAATTATTTTTAGTTAGGAATAAATTATATCAATATTATGATGGTAAAATTAGTGATGATGTTTTAGTAGAGGGAGCAATAAAGGGAATGACCGATTCTTTAAAAGATCCTTATACAGTTTTCATGAATAAAAAAGAGTATTCAGATTTTAATTCTCAAACAGAAGGTGCTTATACTGGCCTTGGTCTGCAAGTGGGAGTTAAAGACAATAGTATTGTTGTAATTTCGACATTTGATGGATCTCCAGCTAAAACGGCAGGAATAATTTCTGGGGATATCATAAAAAAGGTTAATACTACGGATGTAACTGGGAAAGAATTAGAGAAGGCAGTTGCAATGATGAAAGGAAAAGAAGGCGAGGCAGTTAAATTAACAATTGGCAGAAAAGGAAAAGCTGATTTTAGTGTTAATATGAAGCGTGCTACTATAAATTTAGTAACAGTTAAGGGCGAAATGTTAGCAAATAAAGTTGGATATATTCAACTTACAATGTTTGATGAAAACACTGCTGCTAATTTTACAAAGAAATTAACTGAGTTACAAGATAAAGGAATGAAGAGTTTAATAATAGATGAAAGAGGAAATCCCGGTGGACTTTTAGATCAGGTGGTAGATTTAACATCTAATTTTGTGCCTAAGGGAAAGACTATAGTATACACAATAGATAAGAATAAGAAAAAGATAGAGTATAAGTCAAAGGGTGGTATAGCTATAGGTATGCCATTAACGGTACTAACAGATTCAGGATCAGCAAGTGCTTCAGAAATTTTTGCGGGTGCTATAAGAGACTATAAAGTTGGTACACTGGTTGGAGAAAAAACATTTGGTAAGGGTATAGTTCAAACTATGCTTTCTGGAGCTAATAGTGGGTTTAATGATGGTACGGCACTAAAGGTAACAATATCAAAATATTATACTCCAAATGGTGAAAACATACAGCATATTGGAATTAAACCAGGAGTTGCAGTAGTATATCCACAAGCGCTTAAAGAAAAGACATATAATAGAGCTACAGATCCACAGTTTAAAAAGGCGTTGGAGATAGCTCAGGGTAAAATTAAGTAATAATTAACAAATATCTACCAATAATATGGTAGATATTTGATTTTTAAGAACAGTTTCGTTAATGCATGTGGGAATTATAACCTACTTCATTAATATGGGAGGAGAATTTTATCCAATGGAAATTGCAATACATACTTTAAGGGCCGTTGCTTATGCGATTGCAGACCCTTCAAATGCATTTATTTTAATAATGATAGCATTAATTTTTTATAATAAGAATAAGAAAATTGCTGCTATGCAGAAGATGATAATGGGAGAAAGTATAGATTCTCCATTTGAATTAACCATTTCTCAAATTGTAATAGGTATTTTTGCTGGAGTGGCAGCTAGTTTGATATTTACGTTCACGGGATTAGTTTTTGATGAAAATTCAAAAATTTATTTATTGTTTATGGTTTCGTTATTTTTTATGGCAGTTAAGCCTAGATATATTTGTTTTTCTTATTCTGGTGCAGTTTTAGGTATAGCTAGTTTATTATTTAAATATGCATCGAATATATTAAACATGCCACAATTAGATATTATAAATATTGATGTTTTGACTTTAATGACATTAGTTGGAATATTACATGTTATAGAAGGAAGTTTAGTAATGATAGATGGCTCAAGAGGGGCTATACCAGTATTTACAAATAGAGATAATAAGATTATTGGTGGGTTCGCATTAAAAAGATACTGGGCATTACCCGTTGCACTGCTTATACTTTTAAGTGCTACTTCATCCAATTTAGTGGCTGGGCAGAATGTAATGATTCCTGAATGGACACATTTAATAAAAGGGGATATACTAGACAGAATTGTAAAGAACTCGGTTATAGCATCAATTGCACTATATGGAGTCATTGGTTATAGTAGCATTACTTTTACTAAGAGTAAAAGGGCTAAGACACTTACTTCAGGTGCTTTAATTATGGCTTATGGATTATTACTAACAGCCGTAGCACAACTCGCAGTACTAGGCACAGTTTATCAATTTTTTGTTCTAATATTTGCGGCAGTAGTACATGAGGGAATGCTTAGACTAGAAAAACACATGGAGTTCACGAATAGACCTAAATTTAGTAGTAGTGATGAGGGAATTATGGTGCTTGCAGTTGCTCCTAGATCTCCTGCTTTTCAAATGGGAATTGAAAGTGGAGATTTGATAGTGGAACTTAATGGTAAAGCTATAGAGGCTGAGGAAGAAATTTTTAATATAATTAAAGGGAATTTTAGTTCATTATCTTTAAAAATAAAGAAACCTTTTGGTGATCTTAAAAATGTAAAATATAGCAATATGGATGAAAATAGAAGGCTAGGAATAGTAATTGTACCCAGGGAGATACCTGAGAATACTGCTATAGTAAATATGCATGATGTAACATTTAAAGAGGTAATTGATAAAATAAAAGACAAAAATAAAGATATAAAACAAGAGAAAGAGCAAAAGGAAGACCAGGAGCAAAGTCAAGACCAAGAGCAAGGTCAAAATCAAGAGCAAGACCAAGATCAAGACCAAGAGCAAAGTCAAGATCAAAATCAAGACCAAGATAAGAAATAAAGACGAGTTTTAAATTTTTCATAGAGCATGCTATAACTAAAAGTATATATTGCGAAGATGCGTTCACATCGCTAAGTAATTCTAAAATTTATTGTATTTCCAGTTGCTAAAAAATGCAAACTCGCTTCACTCAGACAAGCATTTTTCTTTACGCAACTGTAAATAAAATAAATTAAGAATTACTAAAGCTTGTTCAAACGCATTCTACGCAATATATACTTTTGTTAGCATGCTCTATGAAAAAGATATAAGTTCATCATTCTATCGCTGCCATGGATTGTGGAGCGGATTAGAGATAGAGTATTTAAGCGCTGCCATGAATGGCGGAGCGAATTAGGGATGGAGGATTTAAGCGCTGCCATAAATGGCGAAGCGGGTTAGAGATAGAGTATTTAAGCGCTGCCATAAATGGCGGAGCGGATTAGGGATGGGGGCTTTCAACGCTGCCATGAATGGCTGAGCGTATTAGCATAGTAAATTTTTATATTAAGTAGAGAATTAATTTAAATAACTAAATGTAAAGAAGTCTTGACATTATATTTAAAATTAGTATAATAAAATGTAAAGATGTATTAACATTTAGGAGGGAATATATAAATGATTTTAGGAGCAGATGAGCGTGAAAGAAATGCTAAACTTATTTCAGTTCGTTTTACTTATTTTTTTGAGGTACTTGTTATAGTGGCTTTGTGGATTGTATCAATTATGCATAAAAATTTAATATTACTACAACCTCTATATTTATTTAAGTCTTCTATTTATATTTCGATTTCGGTTAATCCAATTATTGCTTTTATTGGTGCTACACAAAGTTTGTTTATATTTGCTGCCCAGGTAATATTTAATAAGTCGTTAGGCGGAAAGGCACAGGCATTAATTAGTGGAACTACTGGTTTTAGATTTATGGATGAAAGAGAACGGATAGTATCGGATAAAGCTATATTTGTGACTTTTATTTATATTAATGTATTTTTTATTATATGGGTTGCTTGTGATATTTTTATTAGTGGAAAATTAGGATTACCTGTTTTAATAATTATTTTCACAGTTGTTTTTTATAATTTGATTAAAATAATATTATTTCACAATTTAAAAGAGAGGCATAATGAAGAATAACATTAAGGAACATCGAAAACGGTATAAGTTAACTCAGGAACAATTGGCTAACAATTTAGGAGTTACGCGCCAAACTATTATAGCTATAGAGAATGATAAGTATAATCCTACATTAGAATTGGCAATGCGTTTGGCAAAGTATTTAGAGGTTAGAGTTGAAGAGTTATTTATATTGGAAAATAGATGATTCTCATAGAACATGCTATAACTAAAAGTATATATTGCTGAGATGCGTTCACATCGCTAAGTAATTCTAAAATCTATTGTATTTCCAGTTGCTAAAAAATGTAAACTAGCTTCACTCAGACATGCATTTTTCTTTACGTAACTAAAAATAAAATAAATTAAGAATTACTAAAGCCTGTTCAAACGCATTCTACGCAATATATACTTTTGTTAGCATGCTCTATGAAAAAGACATAATTTAAACATTTTATCGCTGACATGAATGGCAAATTGGATTATAGATAGAGTATTCCGACGCTGCCATGAATGGCGAAGCGGATTAACATAGCCAATATAAGAAATTGGCTGTGTTTTTGTAGTGCGCCCGGCATGGGCGCAATCTAATGGGTGAAAGTCCCTAGCACAGGTTAATAGTGCCAAGTGCATAGCTTGAGACAAGGGTGTCCACCGTGAGGTGGAATCTGAATTATCCGAGTAAAATAATTATCCTAACAAAATCCCAAGACTACTTCAAACAAGCATATTTCAAGAAGATTACTCGGATAATCTTTATACAATAAATCAATCGTATAATACTATTATCCCAGGTGAAACTATATAAGGATGATGCTTTTATGAGGGATCAATCTTATTTTACGAAAGGAATTATTATGAAAAATCAAAATCTAAAAACTAATTTATCAGAATTAACAAGTGAATTGCTCACGCAGTTACATTCGCAAAATTATAGTCAATCAACATTATCGTGCTATAAGAGTGTTTTTAACAAAATTACTCGATATATGCAATCTAACGATGAAAATAACTATACAAAAGAGATATGTTCACATTTTCTTCAAGAGTGGCGACAACAGAAGAATCCGTCATCAAGCTGGTATAATCATGTAAAGACAATCATTAATCGTTTAAATGATATCTTAGATGAAAAACCCTATGTTCGTATGCATTCTTCGAATGAGTTAATATATCCTGCTATTTTACGTTCCCATCTGGATGATTATCTGTCATTTATGCGAAAGCATGGAAACAAAGAATCAACTATAAATGTACGACGGGTATATTGTGCGCAGTTCCTTTGTTCACTTGAATCACAAGGCCTTAGTTCTATAGATGAATTACAGCCCAATCATATTTATGATGCATTCATTTCTACTTTATCCAAAGAAGGATTTAGTGAAAAAATTCCGTTTTTTTTGAATTATCTTTACAGTCAACATATATTAGATAAAAACTATTCAACTCTTGTTCCAAGATATGTCACGCCACAAATATTGCCTACGGTATATACTAATGAAGAAATAGAATGTCTTCTTAATGCCGTAAATCAATCAACGCTGATTGGCAAAAGAGATTATGCAATTCTGATGATTGCATCACGTCTAGGGTTACGTGCTTCTGATATCTGCAATCTTTCATTTAAAGATATCCATTATGATACCGAGACTATTGAAATAGTCCAAATAAAGACTGGTATATTGCAGGTGTTGCCTCTTTTACCTGAAATCAAGATATCATTGAATAGCTATCTGTTAGAAAGAAACGATTTAAACGAAAGCCAATACATATTTTTACGTAATTCTGCACAATTTCTGCCACTATCAAGATCAGCCATATGGTCCATTACTAACAAATATTTTAATATATCTGGCGTTGATACCACTTCAAAAAAACATGGTCCTCATTCACTTCGGTCAAGTTTTGCTAGTTCTCTAATTAAAGAAAATGTTCCATACAGTGTCGTCCAAAAAATCTTAGGGCATGAAGACCCTAATTCTACAAAATATTATGCCAAAATAGATATTGAACATTTACGTGTGTATGCATTAGAAGTCCCCGAACCTGCCGGAGGCTTCGCCCGATATCTCAATAGAACTGGAGGGATGTCATAATGCAATTCAAAAGTGTTCTTTCAGAAGAAATTAATAAGTATCTCCAGATTCGTGCGTCAGCTGGGAAATATATTAAGCATACTAAATATATTTTACTCAATTTGGATACTTTCTTACAGCAATCCAATATTTTAGAAAAAGAATTATCTGAAGAAACCTTAACCTCGTGGTGCAAGACTTTAACGTGCAAATCATCTACTAAAAAGAAAAAAGTGTTAGTCATCAGAGATTTTGCCAAGTACCTTATTTCATTAGGCTATATTGCATTTGTACCTGAAATTCCACGAGCTTCATCAGACTATGTTCCATATATTTTTTCGAAAAAAGAATGGTTACATATTATTGATGCATGTGATAATCTGTCATGTGGTAACGCCTACTCAAATACGCCTATTGAATTTCCTCTACTTGTTAGAATGTTATACGGATGCGGCCTACGGCTTAACGAAGCTCTTTCTCTACAGATGAAGGATATTGATCTTGATGATGGGTTACTAATAATCAGGCAAGCCAAACGAAATAGGCAACGTCTTGTACCAATGAGTAAATCATTAACTATAATATGTCGCAAATACTGCCAACGTATGTGCCTTATTCCTAATGAATATAGCTTTGTATTTTTTAATTATTACAATAATCATTACAGTATTAGCTGGGCCGAACGATGGTTTAGAATCATACTTGAGCAAGCCTCGATTGCATATGAAAGATCTGATAACCATGATCGAGGGCCATGTTTGCACTGCCTACGGCATACTTTCACATTCAATTCTTTCGCAAAAGGAGAAACAGAGGGATGTACTTTGGATGATTCGGTACCTTTCATGTCCACATATCTTGGACATGAAAATATCAACGAAACAGATAAATATCTTAAATTCAGTTATGAACTGTATCCAGATGCACACAAACGTATCAGCCAATATACGCTCAATGTTTTTCCGGAGGTGACTGAGGAATGAAAAAGACTTCAGACTTATTACAGACCTTATCCAGATACTTTGACGTATATTTACCAATAACAAAGGGATTAAGTATCAATACTATCCGTTCATATCAATATGCATTTCAGCTGCTATTTGAATATATTTACTCCCAAAAAAACTTGTCTCCCGAAAGGGTGTATTTTCATGATCTAGAGGGTGAAACGATAGAACAGTTTCTAGCTTGGCTGGAAACAAAACGAAACTTCAGTATATCAACAAGAAATCAACGCCTTGCCGCCATATCGTCATTTTCAAAATATGCTCTAAACAAAAATTTTTCGTCTGCACTTACATTTAATACTACAGTATCAAACATTCCTCAGAAGAAAAAGTCTAAGAAATATCCCTCTTATTTCAAACTTGAAGAAGTTTCTATTTTATTAAGGATGCCAGATACAATAACAGACATTGAAAAACGCGATAGAGTGCTGTTAAGTGTACTGTATGCAAGTGGGGCACGAGGTCAGGAACTATGTGATCTAACGGTAAATGATATCCGTTTTGACAGCAAAGCATCTTTACGTTTAGTTGGAAAGGGGAATAAAGCACGCACAATCACAATACCAGATAACTGTGCTAAGCTTCTTAAAAAGCACCTAAAACGTAATAAACTTGATACTGAAATGCAACGAAGCCATCATGTATTCTCAAGTCAAACGCATGAACATATGACAATCTCATGTGTTGAAAGTATTGTTAAAAAGTATGTTTTAAAAGCAAGGCTTGAGTGGCCGTATCTTTTTCTTGAAAGACACTATTCACCACATAGCTTTCGTCATTCCATAGCTGTTCATATGTTAGAATCAGGAATCCCATTACCTGTAATAAAGAATTTTTTGGGGCACTCATCAATTGAAACAACCATGATTTACGCAACAGTAAGTGAAGATTTAGTAAATAAATATTTACGTAATAGAACCTTTCTTAATGAAACAGTAGTAAATGATGAGGGAATAGATTCTTCAATCAAATTAACACTTCCATTTTTGGAAAAAATTTTAAAAATGAAATAACTATAAACGGAAGTATATGAATTATCCGAGTAGTTTTTATTAAAAGCTCCTGTTGCCAATCATTTCTAACCATTACTTGGATAATGGTATTACTCGGATAATTCAGATTATCCGAGTAGTAGGATAATCTGAAGGAAGTCTGCGGCCAAACTCTGGTCTGACGAACAGAAATTACATAAAAGGCATATGCTTGTGGGTGAGTTTGCTACACAAAACGAAGCCCAAAAACTATTCGAAACAGGCTATGTAAATGTAGCAGATAGATGGAGTGAAAGATTGCGTTCTTACCCGGGGAGATCTGATAGATAAGTTGTGGATATGAATTTAGAAATAACAAACCATACAGTGATGTATGTCTGAACTATCAGAAGTCAGCAGAAGTCATAGTACCATGCAAAACGCTTTAGTGTGGGAAGGACTGAACAATAGGAGGTTTTGGAATTTTGAAAGATACGAAGAAATATGATGAAAGCAGACAACTTCATAAAGAAGGC
>NZ_CALEVF010000197.1 GCF_937920395.1 uncultured Clostridium sp.
CCAAGTAGTTTAGAAATTATATGTTTACTTAATAAACCAGAAAGAAGAAAGGTAGATATAGATGTTAAATATGTAGGATTTGATGTGCCAGACTTTTTCATTGTAGGGTTTGGAATGGATTATGCAGAGAAATATAGGAATTTACCATATGTAGGAATATTAAAAGATGAAATTTATAAATAAGAGTGTATTATAATAATTACTTATTAATATACATATTATTGTCAAGTGCTTTTTAATGTGATATTATCTCATAGTAAATGAAAAGAAAGGGGGGTTTCTAATGAGAAAAATTTCTAGTGCATCAATTTGGCTTGTGGTGTTTGTACTCGTGATTTTTGCATCACTGGCCTTACTTAATACTGATAAAAAAGTTGATACACTTAGTGTTAATCAATTCCAAGATTATTGGGTTAAGAAACAAGTTAAAAGTGTTCAAGTAAGAGAAGATAAAACAGTAGAAGGACAATTAAATAACGGAACAAACTATGAAACCACAGTTCCGCTAGAGAGATTAATGCAAGTTATGGATGAACATCCAAATAATAAAGTCACAGAAACATATGTAAAGCCAGCAAGTATGCCAATGTGGTTGCAAATAATACCAACACTTCTTATTATATTAATGCTAGTAGGATTTTGGTTTATGTATATGCAACAATCTCAAGGCGGTGGTGGTGGTGGCGGTAATAGAGGGGTAATGAATTTTGGTAAAAGTAGAGCCAAAATCGCAACGCCAGATAAGAGGAAAGTTACATTTGATGATGTTGCAGGCGAAGACGAAGAAAAGGATGAACTTGCAGAAGTTGTAGATTTCTTAAAACAACCTAAAAGATATTTAGAAGCAGGCGCAAGAATTCCTAAAGGAATACTACTTGTTGGACCACCAGGTACTGGTAAGACTTTACTCGCAAGAGCTGTTTCAGGAGAAGCAGGAGTACCATTTTATAGTATATCTGGTTCTGACTTTGTAGAAATGTTTGTAGGAGTTGGAGCATCAAGAGTAAGAGATTTATTTGAGCAAGCCAAAAAAAGTGCTCCGTGCATAATATTTATTGATGAAATTGATGCAGTAGGTAGACAAAGAGGTGCTGGTGTTGGTGGCGGTCATGATGAACGAGAACAAACTCTAAATCAACTATTAGTTGAAATGGACGGGTTTGGTGTTAATGAAGGTATAATTATGATAGCTGCAACCAATAGACCAGACATACTAGATCCAGCGCTTTTAAGACCGGGCAGATTTGATAGACATATATTAGTAGGTGCTCCTGATGTTAAGGGAAGAGAAGCAATTCTTAAAGTACATTCTAAGAATAAGCACTTAGCAGATGAGGTAAAGCTTGATGTACTCGCTAAGAGAACACCAGGATTTACTGGTGCAGATTTAGAAAATCTAATGAATGAAGCTGCTTTACTAACTGTGAGAAGTGATAAAAAAGTTATAGAAATGTCAGAACTTGATGAAGCCGTAACTAGGGTTATTGCAGGTCCAGAGAAAAAGAGTAGGGTTATTAGTGAAAAAGATAGAAAATTAACTGCATATCATGAAGCAGGGCATGCGGTGGTAATGAAATATTCTCCATTATCAGATCCTATTCATCAAATAAGCATTATACCAAGAGGTATGGCAGGTGGATATACAATGCATCTACCTGAAGAAGACACATCATATACTTCAAAATTAAAGCTAAAAGATGAGATGGTTGGATTGCTTGGTGGTAGAGTTGCAGAGAAATTAATAATGAAAGATATTAGCACTGGTGCTAAAAATGATATTGATAGAGCATCATCTATAGCAAGAAAAATGGTTATGGAGTATGGTATGAGTGATGTTCTTGGACCAATATCTTTTGGTAATGATCATAATGAAGTATTCCTCGGAAGAGATTTAGGTAAAAGCAGAAACTTTAGTGAACAAGTAGCTTTTCAAATAGACGCAGAGGTTAAATCACTTATTGATGAGGCTTATGGAAAAGCTGAAAAGATTCTTGATGAAAATATAGGTAAACTTCATGCAGTAGCTCAAGAATTGCTTTTAAAGGAAAAACTTGAGGGTGCTGAATTTGAGGCTATAATTGCAAAAGCAGAATCAGCTGAAATGGGATTATCATAGATTAGTAAGTTAAGAGACAAACAGGAAATTTACCTGTTTGTCTCTTTTTTAGGTATAAATCAAAATATAGAATATTTTATCAAAAGAATTTTCTGAAGATTTACTTAATTTCGCTTTAAACATTTGATATAAATTGTGATATAATATAAAAGATTAGTTTCATAAGGGAAAAAACATGAACAAATTTTATTAGTACTTAACTTAAGTGAATTTAGAATAATATATTGATGCCACGAGCGATGAAGTAATGAGATACTAATAACAAAACTATAATTAAAACTATAACAGAAATAATTTCTATGAAGGAATGCTTTCTGTTTAATTTATATATAAGGGGTGAAGCATATGAAAAGTGATATAGAAATTGCACAAAGTGCTAA
>NZ_CALEVF010000198.1 GCF_937920395.1 uncultured Clostridium sp.
ACACAGCCATTCCAGTATCTACAGGATGATCTCCAAGATTCTCACCCCATTGCAAAACAGCATCTAGTATCTTATTATCTTCCGAACTAGTCTTGCTGCTTGTCTTTGCAACATTAACTCCCTTAGACTGTTGTGTTTTCATATTGATACCTATTGCACCAACTGCAATACCAGTAACATCCTTCCTATCTGATGCTACTATCCCAGATGTACCTTGTGATGCTACTGCTTTATCCGAGAAACTAGCATCATCTTTACTACCAAAGGCTTGTACACCACTTTCCATCCCTAGCATCATTAGAGCACTTGTAGATAAAACCCCTGCACCAAGAAGAGTTGAACTGCTGACAGTTGCTGCATTTACATCACGTTCTAACTTGCTTTCTGTTTCCTGAAATTTATTTATTACATTATGTATACCTGTTATTAATTTTTGTATGTCGTCAAGTGCTTCATTTCCGCGAGCTTGAAGTTTGTTCATATCATCTTCAAATCCTCCAATTTCAGGACATTTTAGTGCCTCCAAGGGAGTAATATATATACTATTATATCCCAGCTTCGACTCTTCTAAATTGTATTGCAGCATTTCATAAAGCTTCTTTAATGCCACACTAACCTCATCTAATTTAGCATAATCAATTGAAACCATCTCTTAACCTCCTCTTTTCTTGAGTGATTTCTATCATTTCATAATAGAAAGTTTTGCTGCTATTACTTGTGCTTCACTTGACATATTTTCAATAACATTTGTTATGGAATCAATACTGAAATTAAGTTGTGTGATTTTTGTATGTATTGCCTCATTAGTAATATCTCTAGTGTCTAAATTTAAATTACTCGTTTGTATTAAATTATTCTTTTTATTATTAATGTCATCAGCATATTTAGTCAATCTATATGAATATTTTTTTAGTCTATTAGCATTCTCTAAATCGATTTGTAACAATTTCTTAGCCTCCCAAATATAAACTTGTCTCATATATTATCACCTAACATTATATCACAGAATTATCAACCATTTAATCATTTATTTACCATAATATAATCTATTAATTTCTTCTTAAAACCTCAATTGCGTTATTCCTTAAATTAATATTACCATAAGTAATGTACACCTTATTTGTAAAAATACTTCTACTAACTGTCAGTTTTACAAACATTGCAAACATAAAAAAAAGAACTATATTTTCTGACAATTCTCTTAATCATATCTTACAAGCATTATATTCTCAATTTTTCTTTCAGAACCTTAACCCAATTTAACCATTATGCTGACGTCGGCATAATGGTTAAAAACATCTATACCCCCATATATAAGCGCATCTCCACTATAGTCCAAATTAGATTTTATAGGATGTTTTTGTATACCTCAAAATCTTAATTATCCTCCCCACCACACCCCTAGGTCTCTTCTCAAACTCTCCCCTACTAAAATCATATACTTTCCCATTGCACTCAACCCTTATTTCCTCATCCTTAATAAATATCTTCATTTCTTCTATAGAAAATCCTTTAATTCTACTATCATTATCTATGCTCTTCCCAGTTTCTGTTTCAGTTAATGAACTTACTCTCCTAAGCTCTTTCCACAATCTATATTCTTCTTTAGATTTTATACAAAGCTAAGTAACTATTTGCGCATTATGAAGTAAATACTCAGTAGTATAAATCAGCCTTCGAACTTGATATCCTTTTACTTCAATTTTTCTGTATAGCTTCTCCCACTTATCAATTTTAAAAACATAATAATCTTCCTCAGAGTCACTAGGTATATCTTTTATAGTATTTCGCTTCACAACTTTTATATCTATTACCTTGCCATAATAAGTTATACCAGCCTCACCAACAAATTGTTTCTTTGACTGAGCTAGTGCTACGAACTTAATATTATGCTCTGCTAGATTTATGTTGCTGCATTTAGTGTGATAAAACTTACCTTTTAGATTTATTTCAAGTTGCTCTTTATTTCTTAATGATCCTACAAGGACTGTTCTATGCTTAAAGTATTCATCTTTTATATAATTCTCTCGCCCTATTGGCTCAAGTGATCTTTCAAAGGTTGAGTACGACGATTCATTTATTAGCTTATCTAAAAACTCTTCCATAAGCCTTGTAGTTGATGGAAGAAACGGAATACCACCTATATTTACTTCTTCTATACTCTTATAAAAGTCATGATTTTTGTATCCCTCTTCATCCTTATATGGGAACAATACAAATGCTCCAAAAACACAATTGTTATA
>NZ_CALEVF010000199.1 GCF_937920395.1 uncultured Clostridium sp.
TTATTTATGATTTAGTTAACACCGATAAATTAGATGGATTAATTGTATGTTCAGGGTTACTTATGAATTATATTGGTTTAGATAAATTTATTGAATTTATAGACCGTTTTAGAGCTATCCCTATGGTTAGTATCGGCATAGATATTAAAGATATTCCTAGTATAATTTTCGATAACAAAGAATGTATGCATTTTATGGTAAACCACTTAATTGAACATCATAATTATTCTAAAATAGCTTTCATAACAGGGTCGCCCTATAATCCCGAATCCAATATGAGGCTTAAAGGATATAAAGATGCATTAAAAGAACACAATATACCTATTGACGAAGAATTAATTGTTAAAGGTGATTTTCATGAATTAGCGGCAGCTATTGCAATAAATGAACTTATGGTGAATAGAAATAAGATGCCAGAAGCTATTGTAGTTGCAAATGATGAAATGGCAATTGAGGTATTTTATCGTTTGAAGCAAATGGGTTTTACGATAGGAAAAGATATAGCCTTAACTGGTTTTGATAACGTTTATGAAGTAAGGTCTTTATCTCCTTCTTTTACTACTATTGATCAACCTATTTTTGAAATGGCTTCAAATGCTGCTAAATTTATAGACTTAATTATAGCTGGAGAGCAAGTGCCCCAATGTACTTATTTAAAAGGTAAATTAATAGTGAGAGAGTCTTGTGGTTGTTGTGATATTTTAAAAAATAAAACACCACTAATATTAAAAGAAAGTATAAGTAAGAACACCCTATATTCCACTGAATGTGAGGCTCTTAAAAACTACTTGATTAAGAACGATCAACATTTAATAGCTTTAATAGGGAGAGAACTTGGTATAAATAAAATTGAGATATTATGTTATAAAACAATTACTATTAACTTAATTAACTTATTTACATGTGATGTATTAGAAAAAAAAGTAGAAGGTGAATTTATAAAAGAATTTAAAGATTTTTTATTTGAATGTATTTTTATAAAGAATCTTGATTATTCTTGGAATGATGCACTTTATATTATTAGAAGTTTTGTACTCTCGCCTATTACTAATAGTGAAGTCTTAAGAGTATCTGGTGAAATATTTTATATGGCTAGTGTTTTAGTCGGTAATATTTTAAATAAAAGGGAGTCTACACAACACTTTAATTTTAAAAGAATGTATATAGGTACAAGGGACATAATGAGAGGTTTTAATTCCGTGAAAAATCTTCAAGAATTAACCAATGTAATTCGTGATGCAATGCCTTGGTATGGAATGAAACAATGTTGTTTATGTGTCTTTGATACTCCTGTAAATATCTTAAGTGAAACCAAGCTTATACTACCTTCTAAATCTAAGTTGATTTTAGGCTACAATAAAGGTATTCTAGCCAAGGAGCAATATATTGATACACTAGATATTTTACCCGATGAGTTTATTTATGAAGAAAAAAGAAATGATTTGATTTTATTTCCATTAATTACTGGTGATGCTTATTTTGGATATATTGCCTTTGACATGAATGCAGTAAGTGAATTTGTTTATGAAAACTTTAGAGAGCAGATTAGCAATACATTGAAAATTCAAATGTTATTTAATGAACGAATAAAAGCAGAAGAACAGTTAAACTTGGCAGTTATTGAACTTGAAAAGCGTAATGGAGAATTAAAAAATAGTTATGTAATTGATGAGTTAACAGGTATCTTCAATAGAAGAGGATTTTACATGCACGGTGGTAGCCTTTATAAATCTGCATCTATAACTGGTGGCAAAGTTATTATGTGTTTTGGAGATATAGATGGTTTAAAGAAAATCAATGACACCTATGGTCACAGTGAAGGGGATCAAGCTATTTTAATGGCAGCACTATTAATTAGAGAATCATGCGAAGTAGACGATGTTTTAGCACGTATTGGAGGAGACGAATTTACCATTATTATGGCAAATAAATCCACTGAAAATGAAATTAATAAAATTAATGAACATATCACTTCAAACTTCACTAGATATAATCTTATTTCTAAAAAACCATACAAATTAACTATTAGTTTAGGTTTTTCAGTTTATTCACAAGATATGAAACTTAGTTTCGACGAATTACTTCAAGCTGCAGACAAGCAACTTTACAATCAGAAAAAGAAATTAAATATTTTACCACAAGAATAAAAAAATTTACTACTTTCAGGGGCTAACATTGTATACTTCCTTGTATACTTTTTATAGTTAGCCTCTTAAATAGCATTTAAGTAAATCTTATCAATTTATTTTGATATTATTTCTATACCATCATCTGTTACAAGAATTGTATTCTCCCATTGTGCTGAAAGAGATCCATCAGCAGTAGATACTGTCCATCCATTATCTTCATCAATGACTATTTTACTACCTCCACCATTTATCATTGGTTCAATTGTAAATACCATCCCTGGTGCTAAAATCATACCTGTTCCTCTAGTCCCACAATGAGACACAAATGGGTCCTCATGAATCTGAAGTCCAACCCCATGTCCTCCAAAGTCTCTAACTACTGAATATCCATTACCTTCAGCATATTCTTGCACTGCAGCTCCTATGTCTCCTAAGAATCCCCAAGGTTTCACTGCTTCTATTCCCTTTTTTAAACATTCCTTTGTAATTTCTACTATCTTTTTTGCCTCATCACTTACTTCGCCAATCATAAACATTCTTGATGCATCTGAATAATATCCATTAAGTATTGTTGTTACATCAACATTTATAATATCACCATTTTTAAGTACTACATCTTTACTTGGTA
>NZ_CALEVF010000200.1 GCF_937920395.1 uncultured Clostridium sp.
TTAGTTTTAATATATTTCATACTACAAAGTAATATTGTAAAATTTATTATAGTAACAACAAAAAGTTCAAAGAATCCTTTTCTTGCATACTGCGAATATGTGAATTTAAGTGGAAGAAAGTTACTAGCCCCACCGTAAAGGTAGGAAAATTGAACTATTGAGAACAAAAGATATACTATATTTATCATAAATATAATTGTTAATACAGTAACCGGCTCCCATAAAACATTCTTTTTAGTATCCACATCACCTTCGTCATTATATTTAAAACTCCATATATATGAGAAGATTATAAAGAAAACCAAAATAACAACTAACAAATGGCTTGTAATTTTCCATACATTTATATTCTCAAATACACTTGAAATATTTATTATATAATTTTTAAATACCATGTCTGCAGATGTTAATAATATTAAAATAACAATTAATAACGGTATAGAAATAATCAATCCGCGTATTATATTTCTGTTCATAGATCTTTTTTCTGTATTCCTCATATTTATAATTGGTTTAACAAATACAAATGGTTTTAAAACATTTTCTGGAATAGCATTAATTACTCTACTTAGTGCTTTTAATATTATCTTTTTAGAATCCCATTTTATATTATCATATCTAATTAGAATAGTACTTATAGTCGTAAGTACCAATATCATAATTGCATTAAAAAAGTCTAAAATATTATTTGAATGAATAGAATAATTTAATACAAGTAGTAACGTTGGAACAATTATTTTAAAACCATTCGTTTTTTCAAAGGAATTCTTCCCCCTAATACTCCATACGAAAAAAGCCATAAACATAACATAAAAAATAGAAATTGAAATGCCTATTTGTTTACCATTAAAAAAAGCATCATAAATTACTGCTAAGATTATTGCTATACCTATAGTATATAATTTCTCCTTTAGGCTAATTTTTGAATCTATCACTATATTTTCTTGCCTTTTCTTCTCCTTTAAAAGTGTCAATTTTGATTTTACCATAATATCTTTAACATACTTGCTTTCCATTTTAATATCCCTCCATAATTCAGTAATATTGTTCATAAAATATTAATTTAATATCGCTCCAGTATTAATATTTTTTACAATTTCTATCATACTACTTAATTAATCATTTTTCAATATATTTTTATTGTTTTTCAATAAAAATATATTGAAGACCAGTATTAATTAAGCTTTAATGTTTTATAATTTAAAGGATATTAACAATTATATTTACAAACAATATAATTGTATCTTTTAATTGTTGCTTTTGATATAATGTTAATTGATACTTATGACTTATTGATAATTTTGTATGTTTTATATATTACAAATTAATCATATGTTTCAAATAACATAAATATTTAATGTAATATAGAGAGGATGATTAATTAAAATGCTTTATTCTTTAGCAAATTCTATGAATCTGGGATTGGATCAGTTTTTTATTTTTATTTCAAAATCTTCAGATCCTAAATTTCAGATTGTGTTAACCTTATTTGTTTTTATTATATTATATCTTCGTAATAATAAGCTTGAAGCTATTTGTTGTGCCTTTAATATTGGTCTTACTGGTTTTATAAATCTAGTACTTAAAAACACAATAAAAAGACCTAGACCTATTGGAATAAAATTAGTTGAAGCTCATGGCTACAGTTTTCCTAGTGGTCACTCCTCTATTTCTACAGCTATAGGAATTATTCTTATTTATTTTATATTTAAGCGAGCGAAAAATAAAAAGGTAGCCTATATATTAAGCGGACTTATACTTATATATCTACTTCTTGTAGGCTTTAGCAGAGTTTATGTTGGTGCACATTATCCAACAGATATTCTTGGTGGGTGGTTAATTGCAATAGTTTGGTCATATGTTTCTATCGCCGCTTATAATTTTTGTATAAAAAAAAGCGTAAATAAATATTTAGATAAACACTTTACTATTAAACTTAAAATATTTAAAAACAAATAAAAGTTTCTGTAAATATAATTAATAAATAATACAAATAAAAACAAGCTAACAAAATGATAAATCATTTTGTTAGCTTGTTTTTTGTTATCACATTTTTATTCTTTTATATTATTCATAATTTAACTGTATTTCCATCATGAATATATTTATTTGTAAATTTCCATATCTTCTATAGCTTTTTCAACAAGTTTATCAATATCTAAGACTGATTCTGACTTAATTATCTCAACTAATCTTGGTTTTGTTTTTGGATGTTTGGGAACAAAAATTGTGCAACAATCCTCATAAGGTAAAATCGATGTCTCATAAGTATCTATTTTTCTTGATACTTCTATAATATCAATCTTATCCATTGCAACTAGTGGTCTAAATACTGGTCTATCAGCCACATCATCACTTACTACAAGTCCTTCCATAGTTTGACTAGCTACTTGCCCAATGCTTTCTCCTGTAGTTACTGAATTTATGCCATATTTCTCTGCAAGTGCGCACGCAAGCCTCATCATAAATCTTCTCATTATTATTGTTAGTTCATCTTCTCTACATTTATCTATAATTTCCATTTGGATTTCAGTAAATGGCACTACATAAAGTGTTAATTTTCCAGTATATCCTTTTAAAATATTAGTTAATTGCTTTACCTTATCTTTTGCTCTCTCACTAGTATAGGGATGACTATGATAATAAACCGCATGCACTTCTACTCCACGTCTTGCCATCATATAGCCTGCAACAGGTGAGTCTATACCTCCTGATAACATAAGCATAGTGCTACCATTCATTCCATAAGGTAATC
>NZ_CALEVF010000201.1 GCF_937920395.1 uncultured Clostridium sp.
AATCATGAGGATTATCTGGGTTAAAACTTTCATGCATACATTGTTTTCCATCATCGGTTTGAATTATCATTTCAGTCAACTCTACTATTTCCTGTGGATCTTTTGAAGTAATCCCCTGCATGATTAGACCAATAGGCCAAATGTTCCCATGAGGAGTATGTGGGCTCCCTAGTCCTTTTGCATATTTACCTTGATAATAAAACGGATTTTGGATACTTAAAACAAATTTGCGTGTATTTTGATAGATTTCATCATCCACAGTTGTGTATCCTAAATATGGTATGGAAAGTAGATTTGGCACATTAGCATCATCCATTAAGTTATAGTGTCCCAGACCATCTGTTTCAAAGGAGTATATTTTCCCAAACTGGTCATTTTCAACAATTCCATATGTACGGATGCCCTCTTCAATTTGATTATTCAATTCCTTAGCCTCAGTTGCAAGCTTTTCATCCCCATAAACAGAAAGCGCAATTTCTCCTATATATTTAAGTACAACACAAGCAAACATATTAGCTGGAATATTGTATCCATAAGTACAGGCATCATCACTTGGTCGAAAGCCAGACCATGTCATACCTGTAAAAGTAACAGGTGATCCCTTTCCATCATTGGAAAGGGTATCTGTGTTTGGGCAGTTTTCTCTTTTAAACCTATACTGAGATTTTTCCTCGTGGTACTGCTCAATCTTCCATAAATCTAATATAGTATACATAGTCTTTTGAAAAGTTTCATCAAAAATATCCTTACTACCGCTGAGTTTCCAATACTGAAATGCAAGTTGCACGGGGTAACAAAGTGAATCAATCTCATATTTCCGTTCCCATACCCAAGGATCTTGGAGAACTTTATCAGCTTTCATTCCATGGTTGTTTGGCTCCTTATTGAATGCATTTGCATAAGGGTCAATTCCAATATATTTAATTTGACGATTAATCAACCCTTCAACAATACGTGCAATCTGAGAATCTTTTGTAACTAATGGTAAATAATGCTTTACTTGAGCTGAAGAATCCCTTAGCCACATTGCTGCTATATCTCCGGTTACCACAAAAGTAGTGCCATCTTTCAAAAGGCTTGTGGTAGTAGCTAGTGTGCTTAAATAACAATTTTTAAAGGTTTTTTTTAGTTTTTCATCTAGCTTATCTGCTATCATATCCGCAGTTTGTATTACTATTTCTGGCACTTCCAATATATTCAATCTCCTTTACACATTCTTAGTATCTTTAGTCCATTAAAAGGTTTACATTGATTACATTATAACTAATCTTTATTCTGGTGTCAATATGTTTAGTATATTAAATATATATAAATAAATAGTTAGTATATTAAATATATATTTATATATATTTAATATACTAACTATAGAAAAAAGTATAAGAATAGCACAGTTCTAGATGCAGATACAAAACTATTTTATTTATTTGTCTTGTCATCTCTTAAGTTCTTCACAGACCGACCCAAGACAAGAATGGAATCAAGGTAGGTTTTTCCGACTTCTACCTCTCCTTTAATAAAGTTAAGCACAAGTTGTACTGCGGAGTGTCCAATTTCTTTTTCCTTTTGCCTAATATGAGTAAAAAAATAATCACCCATGTTATTTGTGGGGCCATCAAAGCATAAAATGGACATATCCTCTGGAACCCTTTTGTTCATATTTTTCATTGTCTGCATTACAATCAAAGCCAAATTATACTCCGTTACAAACAAACAGGTTATTTCTGGGTGATTTAAAATTAAATCTTTAACTTTCTTGCAGTCTGCCTCGATATTTTCCATATTGTCCATACCTGGCAAAGTGCTAACAAGATTTGTTTCCCATAATTTCTCATCAACCTTAACACCATGCTCTGCATAACTCATAATAAATCCCTGTATTCTTTCCTCTATGGTTGTGGTATCATTTGGAGAGGTAGATATAAAGCTGATTTTTCGGTGCCCTTGTTCCAAAAGATAATCCGTGGCTTTTTTTGCAGCCCCCATATTATCTGTCCCAACAAAGGCAGCAGGAATTCCTTTTAGATCACAATCCATTAAAACAAGTGGGTATCCATCCAAAATTAACTTAAGTATTTTAGGATTATAGTGCTCTCCATGTACTGGCATTACAATAATACCGTCAATCCCAATATCAATAAGAGAATCAATTACTTCATCTTCTAACTTCTGATTTCCGTAGGAACGCTTAGGAACAATAAAGCAGTTATTTTTAGATGCCTCTTCCTCTAGACCAGACAAGAGATTTGACCCATAACTTTCCGAAAAATCAGAAAGAATTACACCAATAAGGGTAAAATTCAATCTTTGCTCTGGAACATTCTCGCATTTTTCTTCATTTAATTTTAAAACAAAGGAACCTTTTCCAGGCATCCGTTTTATTAACCCGGAACTAACAAGCATCCCCAGTGCCTTTTTGCTGGTTATATTGCTAACATCAAATTGTGCAGCTAGTTCCTTTTCTGTTGGAAGCTTTTCCCCTTCAGAATATTCACCACTTACAATTTTATCGTAAATAAAATTATATATTTTTTGATATAGTGTCTGATTTTCACTCATATATCTCTCTCCTGTTAATTAATATATTTAATATATTTAATATATCATTTATATGGTATCACGTCAATGTAATCCCATAAAGTTATTCCTTTATTTACTTGTGAAATAAAGACTTTATCACTTTATTCCATTTTCACACTATCCCTCCAATTCGAAATCTAGAATATTAGTCACTTATAACTAAATACGTAGTTATACTTTCTTCAAATCCATAATGCGGATTATAAGATGCATTTAAAGTTTCAACACCTATTCTAACTCTTACACCATCAAATAATGAAGTACAAGGTTTAAAATAACACAGAAACTAAAGGTATAGTTATAGATGATTTAAAACCATCTATAATTCTATTCGCTAAAAAGAAATCTTTATTATGAGGATGTTTGCGAAAGTAGAAGAGTAACTCCATACCCCTTTGGTAGGATATTGTATTAGATTAATTATTTATATTTTATGGCAACCACACCCTAATGTAGTAAACCTATAAATAATTTTATTCATAGATAATCTCGTATTTTTTAATTAATTCTTCACTTATTAAAACACCTTTAAGTTTTAAAGCTTGAAATGCTGCACCAACAACTGGGTCAAGTTTTTGCGGAATTACTACTATTTCACTATCTATATCCTTAACCTTTTGGATAAATCTTTCATTAAAAACACCTTTTGCGTTGCCTAGGCCTCCTATAATTGCAACTTGTTTATTCTTAAAACAAACATTCATGTATACTGTTTTGATTAATAAAGCAAGCTCGGTAGTTGCTTTTTCTACAATTTCCAAAGCATTACTATCTCCTAAATTTGCATATTTAGTTACAAAAGGTGCTAATCCAGCAGTAGCAGTTCTATCCAACCATAATGAGTCTAGCACTTTCACTAATTTAGATTTATCCATTTGAACTTCTAGATAATCGTTTACTGAACAAATAAATGGCGTAGTTTCTATACGTTTATCTATTGCTTTTGATAACTGCTTTAAGCACTGACGCCCTAAATCATAAGAACTTCCCGCATCTCCTTCCTTATAACCATAACCACCAGAAATCCATTCCTCACCATTATCATTTTTCCCATATGCTACTGAACCTGTACCTATAATAATTGCAATCCCTTCTTTTGTAGCTAATCCTCCAGCTAAGGCAGTACGAGTGTCATTTTCAGAAATTATGAGTGGCTTATATTCAAAAAAATTTAAATTAGAGAGTTCGTCACTTATTTTTATGCTGTCTTCATTTGTAACTATACCTCCTAGTCCAACATAGGCAGCGCTAATCTTATACTCCTTATTAACAAAGCAGTCTAATATGGCTTCCTTTATATGTTTTATTGTAGTACCCAATGTCACAGTATCTATGCTGGAGGGACCAGAATTACCAATTCCTAATATCTCTCCTGTTTCATCCATTAAACAAGCTTTTGTTTTAGTTCCACCGCCATCAATTCCTATTACAAACATAATATATTCCTCCTTTTTATGCTATAACCTATATTATAATGTAAAAGTAGAATTTAAATCAAGGGGATGAATTCTACATTGTTTTCCAATTACCTTTATATAATGTAACATTTTTGTCAATATGTACTTTTTTACGGAAACACTAAAACCCAGTAATTATTTAAATTACTGGGTTTTAACTAATTAAAACTTTAGCTATATTCAAAAATATTCATTTTTAATATTAAAATTAATAACTTATTTTACATTTATTCTTCTTCTCCGCAGAGCATCAAAAGTTCTTCCCACCTTATGTCAACTTCCTTTTGTGCAGCTTCAAGCATATAAGCATTTTCGGGTTTAAAGAGGTGCTTGAATCTTCCCTGAGACTTTAACCATTCAGTTATAGGTAATTTATTCTTAGGCTTATAATTCAACTTATACTTGCCATCTATTACTTCATAAAGTGGCCAGAAACATGTCTCAACAGCAAGATCAACGAGTTGAAGTTCGGTACTTGTATCACATCTCCACCCTCTTGAACATGGTGTTAATACATTTATAAATGCAGGACCTTCAGTATATATTCCCTTCCCTGCTTTTTCATAAAGGTCTTTCCATTTTGAAGCTACTGTCTGAGCAACATAAGGTATATGATGGTCTGCCATAATCTTGGTAAGATCTTTTCTATACTGCTGCTTTCCTGGAACAACCTTTCCTGCAGGTGATGTTGTAGTATCTGCACCAAATGGTGTTGCAGATGATCTTTGTATTCCTGTATTCATATATGCTCCATTATCATAGCAGACATATAGCATATCATGTCCTCTTTCCATAGCTCCTGAAAGTGACTGAAATCCTATATCATAAGTACCGCCGTCTCCGCCGAATGCTATAAATTTATAATTCCCATCAATCTTGTTATTTTTATTTAAAGCTCTGTATGCTGCTTCCACACCACTTATAGTAGCTCCTGCATTTTCAAATGCTGAATGTATATAGGAATCCTTCCACACTGTATATGGGAAAATTGTTGTGGATACTTCAAGGCATCCTGTTGCATTTCCTATTACTGCCTTGTCTCCTTCTTTTAATGCTTTAAGAACCCATTTAGCAACTATAGGAGCTCCACATCCTGCACAACTTCTATGTCCACTTGTAATTCTATCTGGCTTTTTAGATAATTCTTTTAAATTAGCTTCCATATTTTTTACACCCCCTATTCCCTTACTCTAAGATGGTTATATAGCTCAGCTTTTCCAGTCTTAACACTTCTCAATAGATCATTATACACTTCTTCTATGGAATCTATTGTTACATCTCTTCCACCAAGTCCATATATATAACTTGTTACAAGTTTCCCATCATTTCTTCCATAAAGTGCACTTCTGACTTCTAGAAATAGTGGACCTCCAACTGTAGAAAATGTTTCAACTTTATCAAGTACTGCAGCAGCTTTTACATTTTTAAGTGCTTTTGCAATTTCTTCTGCCGGGAACGGTCTGAACATTCTTATCTTAATAAGACCAGCTTTTATACCTTTTTCTCTCAAATTGTTTACAACAACCTTTGCTGTTCCTGCTGTTGAATTTATAATTACAATAGCAACCTCGGCATCTTCCATTCTGTATTCTTCAAAGAAACTATACTTTCTCCCAGTAAGCTTTTCATATTCGAAAGCAACTTCAAGAATTACTTTCTTAGCATTTATCATTCCCTGAAGCTGAAGCCTCTTATGTTCAAACAAATACTGTGGTAAATCAAGTGCTCCATAAGTAAGTGGATCTCCCTTTAAAAGAGAATGTTCTGGGTTATACTCACCTACAAACTTCTGAACTTCTTCTTTATCAAGTATTGTCATATTTTCAACAGCATGACTTGTTATAAAACCATCATAACATACCATAACAGGTAGCCTTACATCCTTATTTTCAGCTATTCTGACAGCCTGAACAAAATTATCATATGCTTCCTGTACTGATTCGCTGTAAATCTGTATCCAGCCTGTGTTCATAGCGCCCATACTGTCACTGTGATCATTATTTATGTTAATTGGTCCTGTTATTGCCCTATTTGCAACAGCCATTACAATTGGAAGTCTCATGGAAGAAGCGATATTAAGCATTTCCCACATAAAAGCAAGTCCATTTGCTGATGTTGCCGTCATAACTCTTGCACCTGCAGCTGATGCACCTATACAGGCACTCATTGCACTGTGCTCCGACTCAACAGGAATAAATTCTGTGTGGACCTTTCCATTATTTACAAATTGCGAAAAATATTGCGGTACTTCAGTTGAAGGTGTGATAGGATATGCTGCTACTACATCTGGATCTATCTGTAGCATGGCATCTGCAACAGCTTCATTACCACTTAAACTTACTTTTTTAGCCATATTTATTCTCCCCCTTTCTATTCTTTAACAAGGCTAAGGGCTTTAAATTTGCACTGTGACACACACAACCCACAACCTTTGCAATGATCATAATCAATTCCTTTAATTTTTTCATTTTCTACTAGTATGGACATATCGGGGCATACCGCCCAACAGAGTAAACAATTCTTACAACTCTCTTGATCCCATACAGGTTTCATGGATCTCCAATCTCCTGTCTTGAATTCTACAGCATTTCCTGCATCAGGAATTACGCCTCCCATTGTGGTATCTTTCCATGAGCATTCAGCGGAATAATATTTTTTATCACTCATAGTCCTTTTACCTCCTCCATAGACCTCTTAAGTGCAGCCATGTTCCCTTTTATAACCTGAGGTTTTGTTGCAAACTTATGTTTAAATGATTGTTCTATATGTTCTTTAAATACATTTTTATCTATTATGTGCGATATTTTTACTATTGCTCCAAGCATAGGAGTATTGGGAAAGTTCATTCCAAGCTCTTCTTCTGATATCTTTCTTGCATCAATAGTATATAGTTTTCCTTTATATCCTTTAAGCAAAGGTCTTATTTCTTCAGGACTCTTAGTTGTATTTATAACTATTGCTCCTTCTTCTTTTAAACCTGACGTTACATCTACATTATTAATTAAAGTTTCATCAACAACTGCTACATAATCAGGTTTATATATATTGCAGTGTAATGTTATAGGATCATCACATACCCGGTTATATGCGGTTATTGGAGCACCCATTCTTTCGGGACCATACTCCGGAAATCCCTGAACATATTTCCCTGTGCTAAAAGCTACTTCAGCAAGTAAGAGAGATGCGGTCTTTGCTCCTTGTCCCCCACGACCATGCCAACGAACCTCTATCATTTTTCCCATAAAATCTTTCCTCCTTTAAAAACTATATCTTTTAGCCGATTGCGCAATTCTGCAATCATTGAACCGCCTAACTTTTAAGCCGTTA
>NZ_CALEVF010000202.1 GCF_937920395.1 uncultured Clostridium sp.
ACGGTGGTGTGAGAGGTCGCTAAATAAACTAATTATTTAGCTCCTACTCGATTAACCATATAAATATTCAATATAATTATGTATAAATAAAAAAAACTTGGTTACAATTATAAGTACAAGCAAACAACATGGCAACTGATTTCTTTTAAAGCACCTATATGGTGCTTTTTTTTTATCTGTAGTATAATAAAAAGTAAATCAAGGAATTATAATATAATATTAAACCAAATAATTGGAGGAATAGATATGAGAGGGACTCTAAGTTGCACTGCTACAAATTGTGTTAATAATATGTCGGGAATATGTTCAGCGGAAACTATTAATATTTTAGGGTCAAATGTCCATAGCTGCGAAGAAACGCAATGCGAAACATTTGCTGAAAAGGGATTGAAAAATTCAATTAACAATGTATTTAATATGAATGTTGTTGGAGAAATTAAACAAATATTTAATAATGATAAAATACAAATGAGCCCCAGAATTGGATGTGAAGTTACAAATTGTTTGCATAATAGAGATGAGGAATGTGTTGCTCATAATATTATGGTGCATGGTAGAGGTGCTTTAAAGAGTGAAAAAACAGAGTGCGAGACGTTTAAAGAATAAGGAAAATTTAAAATGGTGAAACAAGCGTTTTTTCTTTGCATTTGTTGTAAAGGCATCTAGAAAAAAATCTAGATGCCTTTAGCATGGGAAAAATAGTAGTAGATAGAAGGTTGGAGGAGAATTTATGAAAAGAAAAGTTGAGAATTATATTGTTCCTGTTAAAAAAAATGAAGATTACATAATAACTATAGATAATATGGGGTACGAGGGTGAAGGTGTAGGTAAGATTGATGGATTTACAGTTTTTGTTGCAGGTGCAATAGTAGGAGAAAAGGTGTTAATAAAAATTGTTAAGATATCTAAAAACTTTGGTTTTGGAAAATTGCTCGAGGTAATTGAGAAATCGATAAGTAGAATAGAACCTATATGTAGTATATATAAAAGCTGTGGTGGTTGTAACTTGCAGCATATAGATTATGCTGCTCAACTAGAGTTTAAAACAAATAGAGTAATTCAAGCTATAAATAGAATAGGAAAATTAGAAAAAGTAGTTGTGCACAAAGCACTTGGGATGGAATCTCCATATAATTATAGAAATAAGGTTCAGTTACCTTCAAGTAATAAAAATGGGGAAGTAAAAATTGGATTTTATGCGGCAAGAAGCCATGACATAATAAACATGGAAAACTGCTATATTCAAGATAGTGTGGCAGATATTGTAGTGAAACTTACAAGGCAGTGGATAAAAGAGTTTAATATACAATGTTACAATGAAGAAAATCATAAGGGAATCTTACGTCACGTTATGATTAGAAAAGGATCTAAAACAGGACAGGTTATGGTTGTGTTAGTTACAAATGGTAAAAGCCTTCCTTATAAAGAAGAATTTATAGCAATAGTTACTAAAAAAATCAAGGGTATTGTGAGTGTAATACAAAATATAAATAGTGAAAAAACTAATGTAATACTAGGAGACACTTGCCTTACTTTATGGGGAAAAGATACAATAACTGATTACATAGGAGAATTTAAATTTGAAGTATCTCCATTATCATTTTTTCAAGTTAATTCAGTTCAAACAGAGATACTCTATGATAAGGTTCTAGAGTATGCAAATTTAAGCGGTGGTGAAGTGGTACTCGACGCTTATTGTGGAACAGGTACTATCTCATTATTTTTATCTGGAATGGCTAAAAAAGTTTATGGTGTTGAAATAGTACCACAAGCTATTGAAAATGCTAAAATAAATGCTAAAGTAAACAATGTAGAAAATACAGAATTTTTAGTAGGAGAAGCAGAGATAATTATTCCAAAGCTTATAAATGATGGAGTAATTGCTGATGTAGTTGTAGTTGATCCACCAAGAAAGGGTTGCGATAAAACGCTGCTAGAAGCCATAAGTAAAATGGGACCTAAAACTATAGTTTATGTTTCTTGTGATCCAGGAACATTGGCTCGTGATTTAGGAATCCTAAATGAACTTGGATATATTACTAAAGAGATCCAACCAGTAGATATGTTCCCTCAGACGGCGCATATAGAAAACGTTGCATTACTGAAAAAAACTGAAAAATAAACAGATGGAACTCCGAAAATCTAAAGAGACTTTCAGAGTTCCATCTGTTTTAATTATTATTTAAATCTACTTTTGTTATTTCATCATTAATGAACTCATTCTAATTCTTAGTATTAAATTTTAAAATTTTTACATTTCAAGGGTTAACCAGTTCAATAAATCTACATATACTTCATTTTTATTAACTTCATTTAATATCTCATGTCTAAAACCAGGATATAATTTAAGCTGTACGTCAGTTATCCCTCTTTTTTTATACAAATTAAAAAGGTTCTTTACCAATTTACCATAACCTCCTACAGGATCCTCCTCACCTGCAATAATATATATTGGCAATTCTGTAGGAAGTGAATTTAGTCTTTTTTCTTCATAAAGTTTTCTTAAACCTTTCATAAAGTAATAGAAAAAGCCTGTTGTAAAAACTGTACCACAAAAGGGATCATCTTCATACTTTTTAACTTGATTCAAATCAGTGCTTAGCCATGCAAATTTATGCTCATCATCTTTGATTCTTTTATTATAACTTCCAAAGCTTAAATGATCCAAAAGCTTGCTTTGTTTTTTTTCTCCCCAAATAAGCTTTTCTATAGAAGAAATCATACTTCCTGCATAAACTTGTAGTCCTTTCTGTAATGCGGAACCAGATAAAATAACACCCTTGAGCTCACTTCCATAACGAATAATATATTCCTGTGCTAAAAAAGATCCGAAGCTGTGCCCCAATAAAAACATGGGGAGTTCAGGGTGTTCCTCCTTCATCTTCTGAAAAATAAGCCGTTTATCTTCAACAGTTGCATTAAACCCATCTTTACCTATATACCCAAGTTCCTCAATAGTACCTGCAGTTTTACCATGCCCACGATGGTCAGAAGCATATACAATGAATCCCTGGCTATTAAGGTATTGTGCAAAATCTTTATATCTACCCGCATGCTCCGCCATACCATGAAATATTTGCAGCATAGCTTTTGGTTCTTTAACCTTATACCAACAATAAATATAACTTTCCTTTCCATCCTTTGCCTTAATTTTATCCATCATAACTATAAACTCCTCCTCCCATTAACCGCTAGTTCAACCACTTTATAGGCTCCATTGTAAATTCCTATACTATTTGCTTTTATAATGTTCTGCGTCAGCATAGTAAGAATTTCGTCGCTGCTTAGCATAAGTTTTAGCATTTGAAGAGCTCTGTCAATTTCACCACATTCAATGGTTCCATCTCCTACTTCTGCTGATCTTATAGCACCCCAAGCTTCGTGTCCACCTACGCGTTTTATCAGTAACTTAGGTACTGGATAAAATGAAAGCTCGCTTGGCTTTGTAACCAAAATATCTGTTGACCTCATTAAAAGGTTGGTACTATATACTGCTGCAAAGATTTCCTTGTTGTAAAAGGCATGTACTCCTTTAACTTCGTTGCCTAGTGCTTTTTCTGCAAATGCACAGGTTTTCTTCCAGTCATCAAAATATTTTTCAGATATGGAATCAAGCTCAGGAATATCCTTACACAGTCCTTCCCATACAGTGCTGTGGTCTCCAACATTAATATAAAGCACAACCTTGTTTTCCTTAACAAGAGGGAGCACTTTTTCTATAATTTTCACAAAAATCTCCTTTTGTGCTCCTGCTCCACCAACAGTAAGTAAAATTCTCTTAGCTTTTTTATCCTTAATTCTTTTCATTCTGTTTTCACAATCTATATCCAGATTATGCACTAGCTCATGGTCAATATAGTGTCCTACCTCCACTATTTCTCCTAAGGGTATTGGGTTTAATAGTTTTTTTCCATCCATACCTTTCAGAGTCTTATAGCCTAAAAAAGCTGAATATGTCTGAACAGCGTGTATAGATCCTTCTGCCAAGTGCAGTGCCATAGGCCAGTTATCAGGAATTGCATTTACAACATTTGTAAGTCCTGAATGTACAGCAGCTTGTGCAGGCCAAACATGAGTTGCAATAAAGGGAATGTCCTTAGGAAGCTCTTTATAAACAGGGGTCATCATTTCTGCTACCTTCTGATCAGCACAATTATAGGAAAGCTTTCTGAAACCTTCCGAGTTTAAAGGCTCCCAGTATAGCTTGTTAAATAGAGGATATTTTTGAGACCACCTAGATCCCATGGAATAAAGAGAATTCAAATGGTCAATTACCTTACCTCCAGTGGTTTCACTAAAGGAGTTAAGGTCGAACCAATAGGGTGTATAACCCATGGCATGTGCTGCCGAAGCCATGGCCATAGAGATTCGATAGTGACCAAAACCCATCCTGATATTTCCTATAACTATCCCCTTTTTAAAGTCTAAGGGTTCACTTTCTTGTCCAATTACAATGTTTTTTACGTTCAAAGAATCACCAATTGTTGGATTATTTCTTATCGCCAAATGATAATCTATTTTCGAATCATCCCCAAATTTCTTTAAGTACTTCTTTTTAGAATCAACTGCCTTATTATATACTTTTTTAGTAATTTCATTTCCAAAAATAACTTTTGAATGCTCCATTTTTATTTCCTCCAATTTTCTTAAATAATAAATATCTTGAAGTTATAGGGTAAGAGTTCCTGCTTTTGATTTAGTAAAGCGTTTGAATGCTTTATGGTTGAATTACTTAAATTTATGAGTGCAAGAAATTCATTTTCCTCTTCTTTATACAGAATTTCAACAATGCCATTTCTATAAGGCTCTACCCGTTCTATGGTCCTAGCCTTAATCTCCATAGCTCTATCAAATACTGAAAATTGATTATCATTATAATCCTTTAAGTTGTCTGATGTAAAAAGCAGACTGCCAAAAATATTATTTACAAATGCTAAGGTCTCTCTCTGGGCTTTATTTAGATGTATATTATCCTCCCTTAAAAGAAATACATCTGGATCATTTAAAAATGCTCTCCCATTCAAATGTCGCCTTCCTATAGCATTTCCTATGGCATTAAGGGTAGAAACTCTTTCCCGATGTAGCTTTCTCATGTAAAATTTATCATTCCAATCAAGACTTACATCACAGCCTATTCTACAATAATCAACTAGTCCAAAGGCGGGTCCTAAGGGCACGCCACAGGCCAAAATAATTTTTTTACCAACACATTCTCTTAAAAACTCCATGGCCTCTGTCATAATCTGACCTCTTGTTTTATCTTTTCTTGGAAGTATGCATACAGCATAGAGAAAATCCAATTTCACCATGTCATAACCCCAATCATTTAAAATCACAGAAAATACCTGTTTGATATAATCCCTTACCTCAGGATGGTAGATATCTAAAGCGCAAAATCCTGTCCAATTAGATCCTGCCAGCACTGGTTCTCCTTTTTCATCCTTCAAAGGCCATTCTTTTTTCTCCTTAAAAAGCCTTGAATTTGTCTCACAAACAAAAGGAGCCAGCCATATACCGGCTTTACACCCATTCATTTTTATGTTGTCAGAAATATATTTCATTCCATTAGGAAATTTCAATGTATCTACTGAGAGCCAGTCTCCAACGGCAGTCTGGTAACCATCGTCAATTTGAAAAATATCAATGTTTTTATGAAAAGTCTTAAAATTCCTAAGATTTTCAAGTATTATATCCTGGTTTATATTTTGGTAATAATTATACCAACTTGTCCATCCTGTACTAGGCTGGCAAAGGGGTTTACTAATTTCCATGGCATCAAAGTAACTATCAAAGACTTCTTCCTCTCTACCACTTACATAGAAAATTTCAAATGGGATATATTCTGAACTAATTGAAAGTCCCTTGCATTCTTTATTAATCAAAATTTTATTTTCTCTTGTGTGCTCTTAAAAATTGTAAAGCCTGATCTTTCAGAAAGTAATCCAAATAAATCTAATTTTTCGTCTTCACGAACGTAAGAATAGGTGTAGCCATGAAATTCGCCTTTTTTTCCTGAGTATCTCTTAAAAGTATAATCTCCATACTTTTCTAACTGATATTTTTTAATTATTGGTTTTGCAAGTTTAGATATAGATTTCATCTTTTCATCTTTTCATCAATAAGAAACTCTCTGCTGTCTGTCCAGGATTGATAGCCATTTACAAAGATTCTATTACCTTCTTTAAATTGGTAAAACAATTTAACACTTAATTTTTCTATAATTAATTTAACTTGAGGTATAATGGAAAGCTTAAATTTCTCTATATTCGGTTTTTGGTCGGATTCTAAAATTGCTTGAAAGTCATCATTCTTATAAGAATTTATAAATGATGTCTTTCTCTTTTCTCCTCCTCGTGAATACCAAAATTCTATTTCAATATTTTGAAACATATTTTTCTACCTCACTTTTATTTTGACTATTGAATTTATTAAATCTGCTAAAAAGTATAACTATTGCTGCAATGAACATAATAGAAGAAGAAATAGGGAAAAAATATTTAAAACTTACAGAATCCAATATCCATCCCATAGTTAAAGTAGCAATCCACTGACTAAGTGAAATAAAGAGATTCATTATACCCATGAATTCACCTAACCTTTCCGGTGGAGCTATTTCTGCTAAAATAGCGTATATGGTAACTTGTATACATATGAAACCGATTCCAACTAAAGCGAGAACGATATACATACTTTGAACACTATTCACAAATGTTGCTAAAACCAATGCTACTGCAAAAATTACCGCTCCAAGAAAAAGTACAAACCTTCTATCAACTTTATCTGATATTATTCCAGCTGGTAAAGTAAATAGTGCACCTGCGATAGTAAGAACAAAAAGTCCTGTACTTGCAGTTTGATTTGTAAAATGCAATTGTTGTACACAGTACTTTACAAAATAAGGTGTAATGCATCCATAGCTTAGAAAAACGAAAAACACGGAGGCAAAGAGCATCAATACAGAGGGGTATTTAATAAAATCAATGGAAATTTTACTAGGTTTGGTATACTTGCTTGTATTTTCTTTAATTGGAATAGTACCAATCAATACTGAAACTATTCCTAAAAATCCTGCTGCTAAAAAAGGATAGTTATGAAAAAGCGGAAGCAACATAATTGTTAAAGCTGCTAAAATCGCTCCTCCCAGTATAAAGGGTTTTCTTTTACCAATTTTAAAAGTGATTCTATCACTAATTACACCTGCCAAATACTGAACGAACATTCATGTAAAAGCACCCATAGATATTAATATCCCTAGCTTGAAATTGCTAGTTGTAACAGTACCTACTAGCATGGGAATTAAGGACATATTCATTGCCCATAAAAGCCCCATGCTTAAATTTGGAATTCCAACTACATAAGGAACATACTTCTTTTTCGTGTTAACCTACTCCTTTACATATTGAATATATTTTAATGCCATTTCGATGATCATTTTAATTTGTTCTTCCCCTTGTACATATTCATCACTTTCTAAAATATTACCGCTTAAAACAAGTTTCTGACACATACTCATAAGTGCGTGATTAATACTGAAATAAAATTTTTCACTATTCAAGTCATTACGTATGGTTTTATCTTCTTTTCCAATCTCCAATGCGTTTATAAGTAAGGGTTTTAAATCTACAATGCTTTTTTCATAAGTCTTTAAATTTTCTTTAGGAATCTTTTCTTTTACAACGTAGCGGTCAAATTCATCTATAAATCGAATGAATTGTTTATGACCATTGTAAAGTTTAATAAATACCGCTAATATGTCTTCCACTTTTGTAATTCCATTTTTACTTAGAAAATCTTCTTCTACATAATATTTGTATATGTCACTGATTTCATCATTCCAAAACTTGCAGGCTATTTCAACCACTAGGCATGGTTTTGTTTTAAAATAACGATAAACAGAAGCTATCCCTATCTCAGCATTTTCAGCTATATCAATCACTTTTGTGTTTTCTATACCATGTTTTTTAATTACATCTAAAGCAGTAAGAATCACCTCTTCTTTTCTCTTATTTTTCTCATTTTCAAGTTCAGTTTTTCGTTTTTTCTTAAATCCATGGTTGTCTCCTTTTACTTGATAGTCTAACTATCTATTTAATACATAGTATATCATCTTATTTTTTTTGTCGACGTTTTCATTTTAAAAACTAAAATATCATATCCATCATTAATTTTATGGATAGGAAGAACTAGAATTGATTAAAACGACACTTGGAAGATTTTTTGATTAAAGAATAGGTATCAATAAAAACACATTTTATAACAAATTCACTATAAATAAACCATAATAATCAATATATGTATTTATTATGGTATAATAGAAAGGCAGATATTTATTTTTTGCATAGAAAGGGAGCGGTAAAGTGCAGAAGGTTAATGAAATAAAAGTTGGTATAGGGTTTGCAACTGGAAGAAAAAGCTTCCAAAAAGTACTTAGAACTAACATAAGCAATTGGGAAGAATCTGGTTTGGTAGAAAATAAAAGGATAAGTTTAAATGTTTTTGTGGCATATGATCTTCATTATAATAAAACTAAAGTTACTGATTACACAAATATACATCCAGATTTGGTTAAGCGGATCGATAGTAGCACTTTTATTGGAAGAGTATCAACACAAGAAGAAATTGACTATTTAATTAGAGAAGATATCCTTACACTTGAGGAAACTAAAAGGATCTTTGGTAAGGGGTATGCAGCTAAGCGTAATGCTGTACTATATAATGCGATAAAAAATAACATGGATTATTTGGTGTTTCTAGATGATGACGAATACCCGATGGCAGTAACAAATACACATGATACGGCCATCTGGGGAGGGCAATTTGTACTGTCTGAGCATCTTAAGAACATTAAAAACGCAGACATTACTCATGGATATCATTGTGGATATATATCTCCTATACCATATATTGAGTTTAATGACATTATGAATGAGGGAGATTTTAGAACATTTATTGAGGCTATCAGTAATGACGTTGTTAAGTGGGATACTCTAAAAGCAGTTATGAAAAATGGAGGAATAACTTACGCTGATGTAGGTGTACTCACTAGCCATGATGCGGTGGAAGTTGTGGAAAAAAATCATTCTAAATTTATAACGGGGGCTAATCTGTGTATTAATCTTACGAATCCTGAGCGTGTTTTCCCTTTTTATAATCCGCCTGGGGCTAGAGGAGAAGATACTTTCTTAGCTACATGTTTAAGTGATAGAAAAGTTCTATGCGTGCCTTGTTACACATTTCATGATGGATTTTCTACATATAATCATCTTTTAGAGGGTGTTCTCCCAATAAGACTTAAGTTTATTAGGGCTGACAACGAGAAGGTTATTACACGGTTTTACAATGTGTGTATAGGGTGGATTCGGTATAAACCATTATTACTCTATATAACACAGAGAGATAGTTATGAGGAAAAGATTAAAGAGATGAGAGAAGAATTGAAAGCTACGTTGCCGAAAATTTGTGAATATTTCGGAAAACCTGAATTTATGAATATTTTGTTAGAACTTGAGAAATATAATAGAAATGTAGAGAAACATTATGGGGAATTTCTTGAAACACAGATCATTTGGGCTAAAATTATGAAACACTTTGCAAAAAATGAATAATAATATATTTATAAACTTAATATACATATAAGTATAAAATTTAAAAAGCTCCTAACCATAGTGTTTAGGAGCTTTTTAGTGTGCTAATATAAAAGCGAGTAAATGCAAGTATATGAATGATAATATACTTGTAAAAGTCAATTGTTGAAAAATTTACAACTGATAAAAATTAGTAAATAATATATAATTATAAATGGAAGGGTATGGGGAATACCACTTATCGTTTTATTATTCGGAACACATTTATTTTTAACATTTAGGCTAAAATTCATTCAAAAATATATATTTAAGGCTATAAAAATATCAGTAACAAAAGATGATTTTGGTAAAAGAGCAATTGTTCCTTATAAAATACTTTGGGTTATATTTGTTTTTGTTGGATCAGTATTCTCGCTTAGTCTAGTTTGGGATTTAGCAGATTTGTTTAATGGATTAATGGCTATCCCGAATTTAATAGCTTTAATACTACTAAGCCCTGTAATTGTAAGCGAAACTAAGAAGTATTTATGGGATGATAATCTTGATGGAATAAATAATGATCCAATAAAGGTAATTGATGATAAAGGAAAGCTACATATATTTCAAATAACAATAACTTATTTATAGATTAAAACTGGCTAAAGTTAATTGAATGTTAACATGTTATAAATTTTTAATAGGTATTATATATAACTATTGTGATAAAATATTAATGTATCAGATTTGAGAGGGGATAAATATGAAGTCAGTAAAAAAGATATTTCAAGATTGGATCTTACCGATATTTGTAGCAATTATTATAGCATTTATTATAAATAAAGTGGTTTTCTTTAATGTCTCAGTTCCGACTGGGTCTATGCTACCAACAATACATTTAAATGATAAAATTTTAGTAACAAGAGTTCATAATAAAAATAATCTTAAACATGGAGATATAGTGGTATTTCACTCAGATGAACTAGGTGAGGATTTAATAAAGAGACTTATTGGACTTCCTAATGACTTGGTGGAAGTTAAAGAAGATGGATCTGTTTACATAAATAATAAAAAAATAGACCAAAGTTATGTTAAATATCCAGGTGGTAAAATAGGAAAATATAAAGTTCCGGCTGATAGTTACTTTTTTATGGGAGACAATAGAATTAATTCTTTAGATGCTAGATATTGGCAAAAACCATATATACCTGAAAAAGATATAATGGGTAAGGCAAGAATAATAATTAGTCCATTTGGTAGATTTGGAAAATTAAAATAATAAAATAGTAGAATATAAATGCAAGTTTATATATCTGCTATTTTAATTTTTTTAAAATTCAATATAAATCAATTCATATTAAAATCTAATGATTAGTAAATTATTTTTTTATAAAATACCAACTAAAAACGATATTACAAAGGTGAATGTAATATTATAATATACTTATTTAAAAATTATTAATATTTTTTTGAGATTAGGAAACAATAAATAATTGATGCCAAAATCATAAAAATGAATAAAAATATGGTTGTACATTCAAAAATTGCAATATAGTATTGAATTGACTATACAATTAGGATATTAAGTCATGAAAAAGGAAGTAATGTGTAGATATTCAAGTGAAAAAGCGATACAGTATGAGAATTTCGTAAAAAACAAGAAGTTTTCCATTTAGATATTTTTATAACATATGGTATTATAAATTTAATTAAAATATAAAGGAGGTACATCTTATGGATAATAAATTGTCAAAAGGTGCATACGGTGGCGTATCTGGTAAAGATTACGTTCCATACGTTTCAACCGGTTCTAAAACAGGTGGAAACGTTGTCGTATTAATAATAGGTATTTTTTTAGCGGCTTTGTTCTCAGCTTCAACTGCCTATTCAGGTATGAAATCTGGGCTTACAGTTGCTGCTGGTATACCAGGTTCTATAATAGGATCAGCATTTATAGCTGCATTTGCTAAGCAAAAGGGTATACTTGGAAAAAATTTATTGCAAGGTATGTCAAGTGGTGGAGAATCTGTCGCTAGTGGTATTATATTTGTTTTACCCGCAATCTTATTAATAGGTGCTAAAGTTACTTTTATCGAAGGTTTGGTTGTTGGTGTGGCTGGAGTTTTATTCGGTATAGGAATAGCTTCTCTTGTTCATAATTACTTAATGATTGAAGAACATGGTAAATTAATGTACCCTGAATCAATGGCTATATCTGAAACACTTGTTGCTTCAGAAGGAACTGGAGAAACAATGAAGTTCATGGGAATAGGCTTTGGAATAGGAGGTATTATAACTCTTGTAACTAGTTCATTTTTCAATGTAGCTAACAACGTTATAAGTTATGTAAATGAATCTTTCTACAAGTGGAAATTTGAAGTCGAAGTTAATCCTCTATTATTAGGTATAGGATTTATAGTTGGCATAGATGTTTCATTAACTATGTTTGCTGGTTCTATATTATCTAATTTCGGTATTATGCCTTTAATAGGATATTTC
>NZ_CALEVF010000203.1 GCF_937920395.1 uncultured Clostridium sp.
GTTGCATTAAATGGATTAACTGGTATTGAAATATTTAAAGAAAACAAACTTGATTTGATAATACTTGATTTGATGTTGCCTGATATTAATGGGGAAGATATATGCAAGATTATCAGGGAAACATCAGAGGTATATATTTTCATGTTAACGGCAAAAGGAACATTAGAAGATAAAATAGAAGGGCTTAATATTGGGGCAGATGAATATTTGGTTAAACCTTTTAGCCCGAGAGAACTTACAGCAAGAGTTAATGCCTTGTTTAGGAGGTTTAATAACGTTAACGCTTCAATTCTAAGTTTTGACAGTGGAAAATTAGTTATAAATACGGAGGAGAGGTCAGTAAAAGTAAAAGGTATTACTATAATGCTTACACCAAATGAATTCGATATACTTTATACGCTTGCTATTAACAAGGGAAGAGTATTAACAAGAGACCAATTAATTCAAAAAATATTCGGATTAGATTTTGAAGGTTATGATAGAACTGTTGATGTTCATATTAAAAATTTAAGAAAAAAAATAGAGGAAGACAGTAAAAATCCAAGATATGTAATAACAGTTGTTAAAATCGGTTACAAGTTTGGATGTGATAATTGATGTATAGCATAAGAAAAAAACTTAGCATTATTCTAGTTGCTAGCTCAATTATAGCAATTTTATTAACTTCTCTGTTTGTTAATTTAAGTATAAATAATACTTTTAACAAGTATTTGGCAGATAATCAAACGAAAAGAGATATTAGAATTGTAGAATATTTTCAAGAAGTTTATAAAAGGGATGGTAAATGGAGCAAAAATTCTGGGTCAGAAATGATGCATGAGGCCTATATGAGTAATTATTGTTTGACATTACTTAATAATAGTAAAAAGCAAGTATGGGGAATGAATCCAAATGATATAAGTGAGAAAGCGCATCTAACAAAACTTAATTCAGAAAATAGCGGGATATACACTTCAAAATATCATGAAATAAAATCAGGTAAAAACATTGTAGGATATGTTGTAATTGGTCAATATTCTTCAGTTTTATTATCTAACGATGATATTAATTTTAAAACTTCTGTCAATGTAAGTATAGCGATAAGTGTAATTGTAACACTTGTAATAACTATATTAATTAGTTTGTATATTTCAAAGCAATTCTCTATCCCAATTAAGGCTGTATCTGATATGTCAGTGGATTTATCAAAAGGTAATTTTAATTCAAGGTCGAATAGTACAAGTAATATAACTGAAATTGAAAGTCTTTTGACAAGTATAAATACACTAGGAGAAAAGTTAGAACAGCAAGATTTAATAAGAAAAAGGCTTGTCTCTGATATATCTCATGAAATTAGAACACCATTAAATATTTTACAGAATAATTTAGAGGCTATGATTGATGGATTATTTCCAATAACTATAGAAAGACTAATTTCATTAAATGATGAGGTAATTAGATTTGGTAAGTTACTAAACAATCTAAATACGCTGAAGAAATTTGAGTCAGAGCAAATACCATTAATAAGTGAACATATCGATGTGAAAGAAGTTATTTATTCTGTATGTGAAGATTTCTCTTCAGTTTTAAAGGAAAAAAATATTACGTTAAATTATAAAGTAAACAACGAGGTCAATTATATTATTCTTGGTGACAAAGATAAACTTAAACAAGTATTTATTAATCTTATATCAAATGCCATTAAATTTAATAAAAAGGATGGGTATATAGATGTAGCTACAAGTAAAAGCAACTCTAAAATAATGGTTAATGTTAAAGATACTGGAATAGGAATAAAAAAAGAAGATTTACCATTTATATTTGAAAGGCTTTACAGAGGGGATAAAAGTAGACATGAAATTGATGGCAATGGTATAGGATTAACTGTTGTAAAAAATATACTATTAATTCATTGTGCATCAATAGAGGTAAAAAGTGAATTGGGTAAAGGTAGTGAATTTATTATTGAATTTAAAAATGTAGAAAATATTTAATGTTAAATAAAACTTTGTAATCAGCTTAATATAAGGTAATGTTTAGCTGATTACGTGAAACTCTTTTCTACAGTGTATCAATTACTTTAGGAACTACTTTATTATTAGCTGGTTGTGGTGCGCAAAAATCTCATCAAGCTACTCCTGGAACAAACACCAAAACAAATGTAGCAGAAAAACAATCACCTTCCAAAGTAAAGAAAACATCTTCTGTTTATGATGGAAGCAAAAACATGAGAAATGTTCTTAAAGACATGAAAACTCAATTATCAAATAAAGAAGAAGATAAATTTATTAAAACTTCGGATAAACTAGAAGAGAACTGGAAGTTATTTGAGGATGATGTAAAGGCTAAACACCTAGATCTTTACAAAGGTGTTGAGGACCCACTCGGAATTATTCAAGCAGGAGTAAAGATAAAGCCAATAGACACAAAAACAATAAGCACTTCAATGGAATCCTTAGATAAAGTATTAACTGAAATACAAAATATAAAATAAACTTAAAAGAAAAAATAGTTCAGTATATATATTGAAATTTGGCAAATGACATTTGATTAATAAAATGTCATTTGTTTTTTTCTTTCATTTATAATTTACAAATTTTGAAAAGCTTAATTTCTTTAAATTAGTTGCTAAGTTTAAAGTATGGTAATCCATAATGATATAGTCGTTGGAGAGTTTTAATTTTAGAATTTTTTTTAAAAAACAAAAAATGACATATATTTTGTTTTTAACCACTTATAAGTGGAACCATATGGGGGAAATAGTATAATATGTGTTATACTAGCGATATACATAAGTTTAAGGAGGCTCTATATGAATAAAATTAAACAAGAAGAAATCATGAAAGAATTTGCTATACCTCGTCCTCTTCAAGATGAGTCAGAAGAAAAATATGCAAATAGAATGATAAAAGAATCTTGTGATTTTTTAAAAAAGTATGCAGAGGTTACAGGAAAAAAAGGGTATGTTTGTCATCTAACTGGTGGAGTAGATAGTTTTGTTACAAGTATGTTAATTAAAAAATCTGGACTTGAATTAATTAATTTATCACTTCCTTTTGGAATAAAACCAGATATGGATGATGTACAAAAAGCTAAAAGTGTAATAAACCCAGAGGTATTTAAAACCTATGATATAATGGGTCCTGTTATTGAATCTATTGAACTTTTACGTGATTTACCTTCTTCAAAAGTAGATATTGGAAATACAAAAGCTAGAATAAGAATGACTGTGTTATATAGAATAGCTGAGGTTTATGATGTTTTAGTTGCTGGAGTCTCAAATGCTGCAGAGTTGACACTGGGAATGATGACTAAATATGGTGACGGTGCAGGAGATGTACAACCACTTGCAGGAATAACAAAGGGTATAGTATATGAAATGGCAAAAATACTTAATGCACCTCAATCTATAATTGATAAACTTTCTACAACAGGTGTATGGGATAATGGAACAAATCAAAAAATAGTAACAGAACTAAATCATCAGGTTTGTATATATTTAAGAGGTGGGGATATAGAAGAAGCAAATGAAGAGAAAATATTAAAGCTATATGAAGTTTCTAAACATAAAAGACATCTGCCTGTCTCGATAAAAGACACTTGGTGGATTAAATAAATTTACAAATGTTCTAAAGTGAGGGGCTGTCTCAAAATGGTTAAAAAATCATTTGAAGAGATAGCCTCTTTTCCTT
>NZ_CALEVF010000204.1 GCF_937920395.1 uncultured Clostridium sp.
CCAAGTATGCTAAAACCTATTTCAAATTCAATTCTACGCCCCTCATGAAAACCTACATTTTCATGAGGAGCATTAATATACGCTACTTTATATTTATTGCTAGTTAATTTGTCATTATTAATCTGCTCAATAATTTTCTCTTTTGTTTCTCCCATATACATTATTGAAATACATTTTTTTATGAAAGGACTTCTGGATGGATCTATGTATATATTAGAAAATAAATATTTATCATGAAGCGGCTTATCGAAAAGATATTTGATTTCCATTTTACATAAACTTTCTTCGTCACTTGAATAATTAGTTATATACAAATATTTTTTTTCATTTTGTATTAGCTGAAACATTAAAACACAACCTTTCTATATAGGATATTCTATTTTATATTAGTTACATACGGTTATTATTTAAATTATATTGATATCCGCTAAAAATTTGTAAATTCGCTTTGTATATTCATCTTGATTATTCCAGTATGATTGCGCATGACCAGCATTGCTAGCAATATATATATCCTTGTAACTATTAGCCTTTAAGTACATTTGTTTGCACATATAGGTAGGTACATATTCGTCATTTTCTCCGTGAATGAATAAAATCGGAATTTTTACTTTTGATAAATTAGATATAGGTGACACATCTTTAAAATTCCACCCAGTTCTTATTTTGCTAATTTTACTTGCTAATTTTATTAAAATAAAATTGTTTATATTATAATCATTTTTCAATCTGTAACTGAATAACTCTTGTGCGTCAGAATAGCCACAGTCTTCTATACAGAAGTTAATTCTATCATCGATTTCAATGTTTTGAAGGGCTATCCCAGCACCCATAGATTCTCCGTGTATACCAATTATTGTGTTTTTCCCTAATTTATCAAATAACCAATCAGTGCATTTTTTTAAATCGAATTTTTCGTAATAACCATAAGAAGTGTTTTCTCCACCACTTAACCCATGATTTCTATGATCATAAATAAAAACAGCAAAGTCTTTTTTTAAAAACATATTCATGTACTTAACAGAAGAATACAAACTACAAGTTATTCCATGACATAATATAATAACTTTTGTAGAATTATTATTAGGAAAGAAAAATCCATGAATTTTATAACCATACTCTGAATCTATATATACTTCTTGTTTTTCTAAATTATTGAATTTTTCTATAATTATTTTTCCATCTTTAACTTCATTATTATATATATTGTTATATTCTCTAACATTAGGATAGATGATTATATTACAAAAATGCCAACCTACAACTAAAATCATAATAGCAATGACAAGTAATGTTATTATAAAACATATTATAATTAACATGCTAACGCCCCTTTTTTACTATATTTAAAATAGTGAATTTATATAAATTATACATCAAAAAAAGAGCCCTTATTTTCAATATAGGACCCTAAAAAACACTCTAAACAAGATATTTTTAACTTTTTTTTATTTTTTTTAGAAAAAGCATTATACAAGCAACTGCACCTAGAGCTAGTACAATATAAGTCCTAAATGTTAATGATGTAAATATATTTTCCGATTCATAATAAACCACAATTGAACTTAATGCAGGAACAACTAAAGAATCTCCACTAAATTGTTTTATAGTTTTAACCCCTGATTTCTCACCATCAACTACGATATTCCATGTACCCTTCTTTGATAATTTTACGATCTTCTCTTCCCTATTCGCATTGAATGCAACTACAATATGTGCCCAACTATCCATATTTGCATTATAATTCATTTCATATGCTACTACATTTTCAGGAACTACTAAAAATTTTAAATTTTTCTTAATCATATCAGCAGAAGTCATTCTAAAGGCAGGATGTGCTTTTCTTAATTCAATTAAACCTTTAAAATAATCGACAGTTTCAATGTTTTTTGATTCCCTTGTCCAATCAATCTTATTTACATTATCACTTGCCTTATAAGAATTTTTAACACCTGCTTTAGTTCTTAAAAATTCTTGACCAGCTTGAAAAAACGGAATGCCTTGTGAAGTAAGAATCATAGAATCTGTCATTTTATGCATTTTTATTTTTATTTCATTACTGTCATTAACGTTTGTTAAACCAAGCTTATCCCATAATGTATTATTAGCATGGGCCTCAGCATAATTAACAACTTGTACGGGTTCTATATCACCATAAGTCTCTATAATATTGGAATAATCTATACCCCCAACTATTCCTTTTTTTACATCTGTTTCCTTATGGAGTGCACCATTAACAAAGCCCTTTGCTTTTGGGGAAAATACACTTCCAATTAACCCATCTCTTATTTCATCATTGAATTGTGATATTTCAGTCATTTTACTGGCATTTTGTGTATTTGCTTTTGCGTCTGGGGAAAGAGTCGTCCCTTTATCTGCTCCATCCCCCAAAATGAGGATAGAAGGATTAATATTGCTAAGTTTTTTTCTAACTTCATTCATAGTAGCTACATCAATAAGACCCATCTGATCAAATTTGAATCCATCTAAATTATATTCTTTTGCCCAATATACAACTGAATCAACAATAAATTTTCTTGCCATAACATTTTCAGAAGCTATTGTATTTCCATAACCACTTTCATTTGAATTAGTTCTAAAGTAGTACCCAGGTACTATTTTATTAAAATTCGATTTAGCACCGCTATACATATGATCATAGGCCACATCTATATTTACTCTTAGTCCATTATCATGCAAGGCTTGTACTGCTTGTTTTAATTCTTTAACTCGAGTGATTGGGTTATATGGGTTAGTAGAATAGCTTCCTTCAGGTGCATTATAATTTTTTGTATTATAACCCCAATTAAATTGTGGCTTATTTGAAGTCTCATTTACGGTCGAGTAATCAAATACAGGCATAAGCTCCACATGCGTAACTCCTAACGCTTTTATGTAATCAATTCCTGTAGTGTTACCATCACTTCCCTTTGTACCTAATTCAGTAAACGCTAGAAATTTACCTTTATTCTTTATACCACTGTTTGAATCTATGGAGAAGTCTCTAACATGCAATTCGTATATAATTGCATCAGTTAAATTTGAAAAGTC
>NZ_CALEVF010000205.1 GCF_937920395.1 uncultured Clostridium sp.
TATATTAAGTTAATGGCATTATAATATAGAATAATTATTAAAGGAGATGTTTTTTTATGAGTCAAAATAAAACCATAGCAGAGAATAATCAAAACATTATACCTAATGGTGAAAATAATCTGAGCAAAAATATGACCATAAAACAAAAGGAGCAAAGCCTTGTTGCTAATAGTTTAGAAAGTAAAAATGCTAACAATGGATATAAGGTTAATGGGAATGCTAGCGTCCAAGCTGCAAAGGAAGGGACTAGGAACAAAAACTAGATTAATTGGAAATATTTAAATTTGAAAACACAGTAGATAAATATTTTCTCTACTGTGTTTTTATATATTTGTGGATAGTATAAGACTATGATAATATATAAACGAATAACGAAACTCTCTATATTTTTATAAAATTCAAAGCTAAAATATTATATTTATAAAGTTGTAACAATGAGATTAATAAGAAACTATATACTAGATACAATAACGAATGGAAATGTATTAATCAATGGTGATTCTGTAACACTAATTAAAGAACTTAAAGTCAAGGGAAGTCCAACAGCTTTAAAAAAAGGTACAAAAGTAAAAAATATTCGATTAGTTGATGGAGATCATAATATTGATTGTAAAATTGATGGGTTTGGAGCTATGGAATTAAAATCTGAATTTGTTAAAAAAATATAGATAAAGTCATTAATATTGCAGCTCCGAAGGAGATGAGTTAATTGGTTGATTTAGCACTTCTAGGATGTGGAGGAGGGATGCCAATTCCCGAAAGATATTTATCTTCACTTCTCATAAGTTATAAAGGAAGAAAGATATTAATGGATTGTGGAGAAGGAACTCAGGTATCTATGAAAATACTTGGGTGGGGGTTTAAGACAATAGATATAATTTGTTTAACTCATGGACATGCAGATCATATTGCTGGATTACCTGGTTTACTTTTAACAATTGGTAACAGTGGTAGAACAGAGCCTATTACTATAATTGGGCCTATTGGTATTACGAACATTGTAAATGGGTTAAGGGTTATAGCCCCTTATCTTCCTTATGAAATTAATATCTTAGAGAATCCACAAGAACTTGTGAAGATAAAAGCTTCATTAAATAGTAGTAAAACTTCAGTAGATGAATTTAATGATTTAATAATTTCAACACTGGAACTTGAGCATTCAACTAATTGTTTAGGTTATAGTTTCTATTTTAATAGAAAACCAAAATTTGATGTTAAAAGTGCAACTAAAAATGAAATACCAAAGGAATTTTGGAATAGGCTTCAAAAAAATGAGATTATAATAAACAATGGGAAAACATATTTGCCAAAGTTGGTCTTAGGAGCTGAAAGAGTGGGAATAAAGATTAGTTTTATAACAGATACAAGACCAATTTCTAAAATAAAAACATTTATTAAGGGAAGTGACTTGTTCATATGTGAAGGTACATATGGTGATGAAAATGATATTGAAAAGGCTATACGGAATAAACATATGACCTTTAGCGAGGCAGCGAAGCTTGCTGTGGATGGCGAAGTAAAAGAACTTTTATTAACACATTTTAGCCCTTCAATGCTTACCCCAGCGGAGTATAAGGATAGAGCAGAATTGGTTTTTGAAAATACTATTATTGGCACGGATAGAAAAACACAGACTCTTTCATTTAAAGATTAAAATAAGTACTAAAAGCCATTATTCGTAGGAGTAGTGGCTTTTGATATTTCCTAGGAAATTAAAAGGATAATTGTAGAATGAAAGTGATAAAGATTTAAGCAGTAAAATCAACTATTTAGGATTATTTAGCATAATATATGAATAGTATTATTATAGGCTAATAATAGTAATAGACTCGCAAATTAAGCGATATTAGTTAGAGTAATAAGGGAGGGTAAAAACATGCCACAACAAAGTAGTGATTTAAAACGTAGGGCAAAGCTGCAGTTACAAGGGAAATGGCTTCAAGCTGGTATTGTGTGTTTTATCGCTTGGTTAGTTACAATGACATTTTCAGATGGAAATGTAGTACATTCCGTTCAAAATGTTTGGCAGAATGGAGAATCAATTAGAGTTCCAATTATGGAATCATCCAATGGCTATGGTAGTTTATTAAGTTTCGTTTTATCGGGGCCAATAACACTTGGCGTAGCAGCTTATTTTCTTAAGCTTACAAGGAATGAAGGGCCAACTATAGAAAATATGTTTGGTGGATTTAAATTTTTTATAAAATCATTTGTTCTAAATATTATTATTAACCTTTTCACAATTTTATGGTCTTTACTTCTTATAATTCCAGGAATTATTGCTTCATTAGGATATTCAATGTCATACTATATTATGATGGATAACCCTGATTTAAGCGCTTTGGATGTTTTAAATCGAAGTAAACTAATGATGTCTGGCTTCAAATTTAAACTGTTTAGTTTATGGTGTAGCTTTATAGGTTGGTTCTTTTTAGGAATATTAACATTAGGTATAGGCTTTTTATGGATTAATCCTTACTATGAGACGGCTAAAGTTAATTTTTATCAGGATATAAGATTTAATATAATCTAGAGTGTATTTGCTATTTAAAATCATCTCATAGGTGATTGCTTTTTCTGAATATAAAATTTGTCTATGCTCTAAACAAAAAAATATAAGAATAATATTCACTCCTTTGTAGAATATTATATGTAATATTTTTAAAATATTACTTTAGGCTTTAGGGAGGAATAAGAATGTCAAAGAAAAATAAAGTTTATGAAATTACAATTAGTGAAGATGGTCTAGAAAACTATAAAGGTCAAGATATTAGTGCAAAAGATATTGCTTATGACTTAGGAATTGATAGTGTAATGACTGATTTTGAATGGGATGAGGATATAAAAAAAGGTGTAATTCTTACTGGCAGGATTTTAGACAGTATATCGGTAGAAGATGCTTTTGAGGAATTAGAAAGCGCTGAATATATTGAAAATGTAGTGGAAAGTTAAAAAGTTTATGCTAATTTATTAGAATGTATTGATATAATGAAAGAGAGTGGTTGTAAAAACAACTTGATAAATTTTCAAGTTGTTTTTTGTAGTATAGCATTTATTAAACAAAGTGATATAAAATTAATGGTTATGAGGGGCGAAGTATAATGATGATTAAAATTAGACAAGCAGTCACTGAAGATTTAGATGCAATAACAAAAGTGGAGGCAAGTTGTTTTCCAGAAGCTGAAGCAGCTACAAAAATATCTTTAGAAGAACGGATTAAGACGTTCTCAGAAAGCTTTTTTGTAGCAGAAGTGGATGAAAAAATTATTGGGTTTGTAAATGGTTGTGTTATTAATGGAACAGTTATTTATGATCAACTCTACGAGAATGCTAAATTACATAACCAAAATGGAGATTATCAGACAATTTTTGGACTTGATGTAGTATCAGAGTATCGAAACCAAGGAATTGCAGCACAGCTTATGAATTATATGATAGAAGCATCAAAAGTAGCAGGTCGTAAAGGTGTTATTTTAACATGTAAGGAGAGACTTATTCATTATTATTCAAAGTTTGGGTATAAAAATATGGGCGTATCTGAATCCGTACATGGTGGTGCAAAATGGTATGATATGACTTTACTAATAATCCATTAGACAAAACAGATTGGAAAACAAAGCTTTAACATATAAATGAATTATCAATTTAATCTCTTATTTTCAATAATTAAGAGCATTTCTACCTATTATTGAATATAATATAATCTTTAGGGAATGTAAATATAAGAGGTAGTAAAAAGTTTATATATAAGCAATGTTATGAGGAGTGATTACAAATTAAAGAGGCGATTGATTTTCTAAAAGATCTTTTAAAAATTAACAGTACCAATCCACCTGGCAATGAAATACTGGTAGCCATGGCTATTGCAAAGAAGTTAAGGGAAAGTGGTATTGAATCCACAATACAATCGGTTGGTCACAATCGTGCTAATTTAGTGGCTAGGTTAAAAGGAGTAGGGAATAAAAAAAGTTTGGTTTTTTGTGGCCATATGGATACTGTGTCAGTGGGAGAAATTCCATGGGAACATGAACCATTTGGGGCAGAAGAAATTGATGGTCGAATTTATGGACGTGGGTCCGCTGACATGAAGGGTGGGCTAGCTGCTTTAATTATGGCTATGATTGAAGTCTCTAGATCGGGAATAACACTTGAAGGAGATCTAATTTTTGCAGCGACTGCAGGTGAAGAGGTTGATTGTATAGGTGCAAACACTATGGTAGCAGATGGAAGCTTAAGCGATGCTGGAGCTATGATTATTGCTGAACCAAGTGGTGGAGAAATTTTTGTTACCCACAAAGGTGCTTTGTGGTTAGAGGTAATTTCATATGGGAAAACTGCTCATGGGTCAATGCCTGAGCATGGAATTAACGCAATTGATAACATGAACTATTTTATCAATGCTTTGCATGATAAGTTTAAATTTAAATATAAAGAGGATAGTTTACTTGGAGGTCCAACTTTAAATATTGCTACTATTTCTGGTGGTGTTCAAGTCAATGTAGTACCCGATATGTGTAAATTACAAATTGATATTCGTACTGTTCCAGGTCAAGATCATCAGGAAATATTATCAGATATTAAATTAATATTATCAGAAATCGAGGCAGACTCTAACGCTAAATTTGATGTTAAAGTTATTAATGATAAGGTGGCATTAAAAAACAAATCTGATGATCAATTTATTAAGTTAACACTAGATACCGCCACAGAAGTTTCGAAAAGTGAATATAAAGCCAAAGGGGTAACTTATTGCACAGATGCATCCATATTTGTTCCAAGTTTTAATAATAATTTATCAGTTATTATTTGTGGACCTGGAGAAGAAACGCAAGCACACAAACCAAACGAATACGTAGAAACAAGTAAATATATTGATTCTATTAGATTATATAAGGAAATAGCATTACGATATTTGAAATAAAGAAAAAAGCATATAAAATTATAAAATACCTAGCATGTCATATACAATATTAAAAACATTGTAATGGTATCGCTGGGTATTATTTGTTTTTTTTATGAAATATAATTATTTTTGTAAAAAGGTAGAAAAATATGCTAAAAATTAGTATAATCAAAATAGAAATAAAGTATATTAAATGTTAAAATTCTGAATGTGAGGAATATTTATGATAGAAACAATATTTTTAGCACTTATTTTTGCAAAAGTAAAAGGTTACAAAATAAAACCACTATTTAAGACATGGGCAATATACCCTGTATTAACATTTGTATTAATGTATGTGATTTTAGAGGTTATGATATTTAATGGTAATTACACATTAATAAAGTTCACTAGTACTTTTCATTATTTTTATCTTTTAACATTTATAATTTTGATTATTAAATATAAACTTAATATGAGCGCAATTATAGGTTCAATATTTATAATTATTGGAAGTGTCCTAAATAAAATTGTAATAGCTGCTAATAATGGGAAAATGCCAGTATTTCCAACTTTATCATACTTAACTGGTTATGCAAAACCAGATTCTTTTATGATGGTTAAAGATATACATATTTTGGGAAGTTCAGCTACTAAATTAAAGTTCTTAACAGATATATTTGATGTAGGGTATTGTGTTATGAGTATTGGAGATATATGTATAAGAGTTTTTGCTTTTATTATTATATTTAGTACTATAAAGGTTATCAATAAAACAACGATAATAAAGGATGAAGCCTTGAATGAATAATATATAGTGTTAATCGAATTTTACAAAACAAACAAATCATATTTTGTAAAATTAATTATATTATTGATAATATATACAAGTCATTCATGAGAAGTTTGTTAGAGGAGAATGAAGTATATTGAAATTAACATTGTTAGAAGTGTTTTTAAGAAGTTTACCCGAGGAGTTTTTAATAATTTTTGCTGTTTATGCATTTTCGAAAACTGCTATTAATGTAAAAAAATATATAATATCAAGTACACTTTTTCTAATGGCAGTTTATCTAATAAGGTTATTGCCAATTCAATATGGGGTACATACTATTCTAAATGTTATAGTTATTATTATATTAACAGTTAATATAAACAAAATAAGTATAATTAAATCTATACAAGCAAGCATTATGACAATGATTCTGGAATTTGTTTGTGAAGGAATTAATATGTTTATGATTCAGTATGTATTTAAAGTAAAGATTGCGAAACTATTAAATAATCCTTTATTAAAAATATTATATGGTTTTCCATCATTATTGATTTTAGCGGTTATAGTATTCACTTATTACTCATACTTAGCTAGAAGAAAAAAGCTAAAGGAGGTAATAAATGGAGAAATTATCTAATAATATTGCTAATAAAGTAGCATCAGAATTATCACTTAATAATGATAATAAAGAAGTAATTGCATATGGGTCTTTTGCTATAATGCAGATGCTTTTTTCTATAATTCTTGTATTTATATTTGGAATGATATTTCATGTAGCATTAGAAGCTTTAATAATTTCATTCACGGGTAGTATGCTCAGAAAATATTCAGGTGGTGTTCATGCAAGTTCACCAGGAAATTGTAATTTTATTGGTATAGTTGTATGTGTAGGACAAGCAATGTTAGTCTCATTTTTAATAAGTCCACTGGTTAATTTAAAATTAATTATAATACTAGGAGTTGTTATATTCATATGGTCCTATTATATAATTTTTAAATTAGCTCCAGTGGATAGTGTTGCAAAACCTATAGTAAAAGTAGAAAAAAGAAATCGGATGAAAAAAGGATCTATAATACTTTTAAGTGTTTATTTAGTTATAACAGTGTTTTTTATATTGTTATATATAAGTAATGGCGAAAAGAAACTTCTTTTTTATGCCTTATGTTTATATTTAGGTATATTGTGGCAAACTTTTACGCTTACAACTCCAGGACACTTATTAGTAGGTAATGTAGATAACTTTTTAAATCATATAACTAAGAAAAGGAGGTAAAATAAAATGAAATTTTTTAAAAAGAATTTATTCGCTTTAATTGCAGTAGCTACTACTATCGCTGCAACTTCCGTAGCATCGTCAGCGTGCTTCTGGTCTTTTTATCAGCCAGAAGAACCAAAATGTTTAAGAGAAAAATAATAAGACAATAAAATAATAAGGTCAGTTTTACTGGCCTTATTATTTTATTATAATGAATTTGATGAGGTAGTGATATTATGGGTGATTTAGAAAAGGCTAAACAGAAAAAAATTTGGGAAATAGTATCAATAATAAAATTAGCTTCTCTATTATTTTCAGGAATAGTATTTTTAAGATATTTTTTTTATGGTAGTGATTTAACAAAAAATATTGAGAAAACCTATTATAATCTTTTTTCGTACTTTGGTGGTATATTAATATTAGTGTTTATATTATTGTTAGTATATTTTTTATGGTCATTTTCAATTGTTAAAAAAATAAATGTAAATTATAAGAAACAAGTAAAAACTTGTGAAAATTTTATGTTCGTTTTAATTTTTATGGTTGCTATATTTTATTCAGGTAAAAATGCAAGTGATTATAAATTTATATTTTTATTTATTATAATAGCAGCTACTATAGAGCAAGGGATGAAACAAGGAATGCTTGTGGCATGTATTTCTTCAGCTTTCATATTGGGTTTAGACCTTATCATGGGGTCAACTAATTCACAGGTTAATCAATTTTTTGAGAATGATTTAATTTTAGCTGGAGTTTTTATACTTACAGCATGGCCGCTAGGATTTTATGTGAGAATTGAAGATGAACATATAAAAAAGCTTGAGGGATTAGCTAATGAGGATGGACTTACAGGGCTTTATAATCATAGATTTTTTTATGATGCTTTAGAAGGAATAATGAAAACAAGTGAAAAAGAGAATAATTTAGTCTCAATGATTTTAATCGATATAGATTATTTTAAAATTTATAATGATGTAAATGGACATCAAATGGGTGATGAAGTACTTAAATCAGTTGGTTCTATATTAAAAAATAATTTTAGAAAAGATGATGTAGTTGCAAGATATGGGGGAGAAGAATTTGCAATTGTCCTTCCAAATACTTCAGAGGAAGATGCAATTAAACTTGCTGAAAGATTAAGAATAAAGGTAGAAAAAACCTACTTTAGTGGTGAAGAAAATCAGCCTAATGGTAATTTGACTGTCTCAATAGGAACATCAATTTATCCAAGTAAAGCAAAAAATGCTGTTGAACTTTTTAAAAGTGCGGATGATGCACTATATAGGGCTAAGTTTTTTGATAAAAATAGAGTTGAAAGTTATACTTCTATATTGGAAGAATTAAAAATTGATACAGAAGATGAACATATAGATATTATTACATCGATAAAAACGCTAATAAGTGTTATTAATGCTAAGGACAAATATACATATGGTCATGTGGAAAGGGTAGTTATATATAGCAGGTTACTAGCTGATAAACTTGAACTAAATGAAAAAAATAAAAAAGAATTAGTATATGGTGCTTATATGCATGATATTGGAAAAATAAATATTCCAAAGGAAATATTAAATAAAAATATGCCATTAACTCCAAATGAATGGGAAATAATGAAACAACATTCAGTAAATGGAGTAGAAATTATAAAATCTGTTGAATCACTTAAAGAAATTGCTCCTTTAATATTACATCATCATGAAAGGTATGACGGTAATGGATACCCAGATAATTTAAAAGGAAAAGATATACCTTACCTTGTGAGAATGTTAACGGTGGTTGATTGTTTTGATGCTATGACGTCTTCTAGGCCGTATAATACAAGAAAAACCTATGAACAAGCTATTGAAGAACTTAAAAAATGTAGTGGTACTCAGTTTGATAAAGAAATTACGGATTCCTTTATTGAAGTTATTAGGGAAAAGCAAAATCGGACAGGTAATATAGATGATTAGAAGATATAGAAGTATTATAAATTCAGAAAATGTGGATAACCTTATCTACAACTTCTGAATTTTGTTATTTGTTTTTATATTTGTTAATTAATTATATATTATTAAAATCTGATATTAACCTTTACCATTACTCATAAATTTATTATAATGTAAGGTAACCATAGAAAAAAATATAAAATGAAAGATAGTTAAAAGGGGAAAAAAATGAAAATAGATAAAAATTTATTAAAATACTGTCTATATGTGGCGGGGACGGTACTTTTAATTTATATGAGTATAACAATTTTTAATGATATAGGGAGTATATTTTCTTTTCTATCAAGCATAATAGGAAAAATTATTGGACTTGTAAAACCACTTCTTATGGCATTAGTAATGGTGTACTTATTGAAGCCAGGCGTGAAAACTATTGAAAATTTCTTGAAAAAGAGAAAGATATTTAAAAAAGCTGCGCCTAGAAGATTAGTGGGTATTTTAGCAATTTATTTATTAGTAATAGCCGGTATTGGGGCCCTTATTAGTGGAATATACATTATGATTGGTGGAAAGCTTTCCAATAATATAACTATAACTAATATGACAGATTATCTTACTAAATATTTAAATAATCCAACATTGTCAGTTAGTTCAATAACTAAGAAATTACAAAGCTCAAATATTTCAATGTTAGGAAATTTAAATGATAAAATAACTCAAGTTGTAGGTTATGTACAAACATATTTTACAACAAGTATAGGTGTAATGACAGATTCAATTTTATCTATAGGTGGTAATATAGCTTCATTTTTTATAGCTTTAGTATTGAGTGTATACCTAATACAAGATTCAGAGTATTTTGTGGAATTATGGGAAAAAATTTTTAATCTCATATTTGGGCAAAGTAAAGCGGGAAATAAATTAAAAGAAATTTTATCAATTATAAATATTACTTTTTATAAATATATAAGAGGTCAATTATTAGAGGCTTGTTTTGTAGGGATTTTATCATCTATCGTATTGTACTTTATTGGAATAGATTATGCTTTAATAATAGGAATTATTGCAGGTATTTGTAACATGATACCATATGTAGGCCCTGTTGTTGGTACTGTTCTTGCAGTAATTATTGCACTACTAAGTGGACAACCTATTAAAGCGGTATGGGCAATTGGTGGCATGATTGTAGTCCAGCAGGTGGATAATAACTTGCTTGCACCAAAAATCGTTGGAGATAGTGTAGGATTACACCCAGTATTTACTATGCTTGCAATTATAATAGGTGGAAGTGTAGGTGGACTTATAGGGATGCTAATAGCGGTACCAGTTGCTGCTTCTTTTAAAGTATTGATTAGCAAATGGTACACATACCATATGGAGAAAACTAATAACTAAATGTAATATTTAGTTATTAGTTTTATTTATTGCAGATCCACATGAGATGATCGCAGCTCCGCAGGAGATGATTGCAGCTCCGCAGGAGATGATTGCAGCTCCGCAGGAGATGATTTAACTAGCAATTTTTAATCTGGATTGTTTATCTAACTTAAAAATTGTGTAGGCACCAAATATAATTGTATAACTACTTAATTTTAACAAATCAATTTCCTTTTTACTTAATAAAATCAGTAAAATATGTATGTAGACCAAAAAGTAAAATATGTATGCTCGTTTTTGCAATTTTCGCCACTTACCATTTTGCATATTGCATCTAATTTTTTTAAATGAGGTAATAAACAATGGAATCATTATAATAAATGCGATAATTCCAACAATGATATAAGCTATATATAATGTTGGTACTATACCTGTGGTAATCATTTTGGGAAGTTTAAGTACGATGAGGCGAACTAGATAAATAAGGGCGTGTGGAATTATAAAGATTGATGAAATAATAGCGAGTTCTGATCTTATACTAAGTAGCTTTCTTGATATCTTCCATTTAGAATTTAGAGCACCTGCAAACATTACTAAAATAAATAATGCTATGGAAATATGGCCTTTTATAAATATCTTTTCTATATAAAGCGGAAATCCATCAAGCTTTGCATGGGAAGTTATCCTAAGAACCTCGTAAATGGTAGTAAAAATTCCAATAAATATGGATGCTAAATAATAGTTATTGGAATTTTTTTTAATGCTCGATGTAAAGAATAACGATAAAATTAAAACGAAAATTAAAGAATAGATAAAAATCATGTAAAAACTCCTCTGTTAACTTCTTATTTGATAATGATTATCAAAGCCATTTTACTTTATTAAATTGTTGAAGTCAATAACAAAATATGTTTTTTTATATAAAGATATTAATGTATTATAGCAACATAAAGTAATGGAATTACAAAAAGTATATAAGTTACTTTATGTAACAAACGATTAGAACATATAAAATAATAGTATTACAACAATATTAAAACGATACTAAAACGATACTAAGTAATGAAATCTAAAAAATATATTAAAGAATGAAAAGGGGAATGTAAAAATGTCAAAAATATTATATATAACTGCAAATCCAAAGACTAAAGAAAATTCATTTAGTTTAGCTGTAGGCAATGAATTTTTAGAAACTTATAAAGAAGCTAATCCATCTGATGAAATAATAACTTTAGATTTATATAAAACAGAGGTTCCATTTATTGATGGGGTAGTATTCAGTGCTTGGGAAAACTTGGAGCATATTTAAATTGTTTAGGAAATTATGATAAATTATAATGGTTTATGATGGTTTATGATGAAATCGGTTTAAAAATATTGTAAAAGTTTAGATAATATGCTAATATATATATGTTTAATAATGGGGGTTGTTAAAATATGTATACGTATAGATTAGTGGATAATATTGAAGAAAAAAAACTCATTTATAAGTTAAGATATGATATATATTGTAAGGAAAAAGGATGGTTAGATTCTTCAAATTATTTAAAAAGTTTAGAAAATGATAAATATGATAAAAGTTCAATACAATTTGGCGCTTTTGATGTTAATAATACATTGGTAGGAAGTGTAAGACTTATTTTACCACAAGATAACATGCCAATACCCATAGAGCAAGCTTTTGATATTGTTACAAATTTCAATCAGAGAAGAGTTGAAGTTTCAAGACTTGTAATACCTAAAGATAGAAGAGGCTTTGACATATTATTGGGATTAATTCGTACTATTTATGAATGGGCAATTGATCATAACATTACACATGCTTATGCAACAATAGAAAATAATTTATTGAATTATCTAGTTAGAAAATCTTATCCTTTTAAAACTATAAAAGAGGGTAAGAATTATTTTGGAGGATATACGATTCCAACTTGCTTAAGATTAGGCGATGTGGAAGATAAGGTTATATTAAATAAAATAGCTAATAGATAAAAATGTAAAAGGGGAGGAATAGTTTTGTCATATGAGCAATTCACGTTAAGGAACATAGATTATATACCAGATGAATTACAAAACAAAATCCGTAATACAACTATTCTTATAGCTGGTTGTGGTATTGGGAGTTCATTTGCGGAAGTAGCAGTTCGGTTAGGATTTGAAAGTATAATTTTAGCAGATGGTGATATAGTTAATGATCATAATTTAAATCGTCAATGCTTTGTTGCAGATGATATTGGAAAGCTTAAAGTAAAAGCATTAGCAGAAAGACTAAAAGCAATCAATCCATCTGTTAAAGTTAAAGAAATTACTGAATTTATATCTGAAAAAAATGTTACTGAAATTGTTAAAGATGCGGATATTGTTTTTGATACAATTGATTTCTTGGATCTACCGGCTATTATAGGCTTACATGACGAATGTAAAAAACAAAAAAAACATTTAATAACGGCATTGGCACTTGGTTGGGGAGCAGGATGTATATACTTTCCACCGGACGCAATATGTTCATTTAGAAAAATACTTGCATTACCGCTTGAAGGCCCGGTGGATAAATTTGGATATTCTGAGGTCTTTTCTAAATTTGTGTACAGATTAGAAGAACAATTAGATCCAACTGTATTTAAGGCAGTAAGTAAAGCTCTCATATTTATGGATGATGGAAGACCATGTCCAGCCTCACAGGTATCTCCTGGAGCTTATGCTGTAGCTTCATTTGTCGGAACACTTGTTGTACGTATTCTATCGGGGTTACCGGTTTTGTCTGCACCTAATTTATTGACAATTGATATGCAAAAATCTTTAACAAATAATGCACTAAATTTGCTAGATTAGTTTTGAATAGGTTTTATAAAATTAACATAAAAAGATCATGAGGATCACTTTTAACAAGGAACTTCAAGGTCTTTTTTTTATATTATAGACATTTAATGTGTGATTTTAGGGTCTTATTTATTTTTTGTTATTTTAAAAAGAAAAGTATAGTTAAAGTTATGTTATAATCTATAAACAAAGGTTAAAAGTGTAAGGATTAAAGTAAAAGGAAACAAGATAAACTGGAGGGAGGGCAAGGCTTGATTATTTTAACGAGTTTATATTTTTTATGTGGAATTATATACGTGATTTTAGGGATATTTACATTTTTAAATGATTCCCGAAATAAAACAAATAAGTTATTTTTCTTAACTTGCATGAATTTAGCTTTCTGGGCATTTATGTATTTTTTAATGAATTGTTCAGATAATGCAAAAAGTGCAAGCGATTTTTATCTATATTCTACCTTTTCATGGGCTACCTTCTATTGCTTATTTTTACATTTTACTATCGTTTTAACCGACGTAGATGTTTTTTCAAAAAAGTCAATTTCTTATATATTTCTTTATTGTCCAGCTTTACTTTCATTTTATTTGTATGTTTTTGAACCTGAAACTGCAACAAACTTTGTGAGATCAAGATTAGGGTGGATTTATATATCATCAAAAGACAAGGGGGTTGCTTGGACTAATTTTTATAATATATACTATTTTTCTTATATGACATTAGTTATATTATTACTTTTTATGTGGTGGAAAAATTCAGAGATAATAAGGGAGAAAAAGCAGGCAAAACTTATTTTAGTAACATCTTTTATAGCAATTATTTTAGGTGGCATCACAGATATTATAATTCCGTTATTTGTAAGACCATTTATGCCTTCTATTGGCATCATTTTAGTTGTAATACCTATAATTGGAATATGGTACTCTATTAAAAAATACAAATTAATGGATCTTAATCCTGAAAATTTTACTTTAGAGGTTTTGAAAATTATGAGTGAAGGATTAATTATTGCAAATCACGAAGGAATTATAAAAGATATTAATAAGGGGGCACTTAAACTATTAGGTTATGAAAAAAGTATGATAATTAATAAACCTATAAATTCTTTATTTGTAGATGAAATAGAATTGTCTAAATTAACAAACTGTAGTAGTTTTGAAATCGAAGTTTTCCAAAGTAACAATAATAAATTACCAATACTTTTGTCTTCTTCAGTTTTAAAGGATGAGTGGGAAGATTCCCTTGGAATTGTTTGTATTTTTCAGGATATATCAGAAATTAGATTGGTTCAGCAAAAATTAAAAAAATCGTATGCGGAGCTTGAACTTAAGGTGGGGGAGAGAACTAGTGAGTTAAGTAGTTCTAATGAAGAACTTGAGAACGAAATAATTGCGCGTATAGATATGGAATTTAAAATTAAAAAATTGGCCTATTATGATTTCTTAACTGAATTACCAAATAGAACATTATTTATTGATAGATTAAACCAGGGGATGTTTAATGCAGCTATAAGCAAAAGCTTTTTAGGGGTATTATTCCTCGATTTAGATTCTTTTAAAAGGATAAATGACACAATGGGACATGCTAAAGGCGATGAACTTCTAAAAATGGTTGCAAAGAGGTTAATTAAAATAGTAAGTGAAAATGATACTGTTTGTAGAGTCGGAGGCGACGAATTTCTTGTTTTAATTGAAAATGTAGAAAATGAAGAAGATATTAGACAAGTAGCGGAAAAAATATTAAATGATTTAAAAATATCATTTAAGATAGATAATACTGATTTATATATAACTACTAGCATCGGTGGGTCCATTTATCCGATAGATGGTAGTGATGTAGAAGCATTAATAAAAAATGCTGATATTGCAATGTATAAAGCAAAAGAAAAGGGTAGAAATAAATTTCAGCTTTGTAATGAACTTATCAAGGAAAGTTTAGTTGAAGAGATGAAGCTAACAAATAGGTTATTTGGCGCAATAGAGAGAAATGAACTAGAATTATTTTATCAACCACAAATTAGTTTAGAAACGGGTGAAATAATAGGCCTGGAAGCATTGATAAGGTGGAATAATAAAGAACTTGGAATGGTAAATCCAATAAACTTTATACATATAGCTGAAAAGACAGGCTTGATATTGCCCATAGGTGAATGGGTACTTAAAACTGCATGCAGACAAAATAAAAAATGGCAAGAAGCGGGTATTTTAAATGTACCTATAGCAGTTAATATTTCAGTAAATCAGTTCCAAAACAGAAAAATAATTGAAGATATTATTCTGATTTTAAATGAAACGGGTCTAAATCCAAAGGATTTAGAAATAGAAATAACAGAAACCATAATTATGAAGGAAACTGAGTATATTATCGAATCTTTAAAAAAGTTAAAACAAATGGATGTAAAAATTGCAATAGATGATTTTGGTACAGAATACTCTTCTTTAAATTATATTAAACAATTACCTGTAGATAAAATAAAAATAGATATTTCATTTGTTAGAGGTATAAATATAAATCATAAAGATGAAGCAATAATTAAGGTTATAATTGCATTAGCTAAAAATTTAGAATTAAAGGTAATTGCTGAAGGGGTAGAGACAAAGGAGCAGATAGAATTTTTGAGAAAGGAAGGGTGCGATGAAATACAAGGTTATTACTATTATAAACCAATGCCTGCAAAGCAAATAGAAGAGATAATGAAGAAGGTATAGCAAAGTTTTGCTATACCTTCTTCCAATTAAATTTGTTTTGTGTAAAATGATTTATACCTATGGTAGTTTAACTTCTAATAGGTCATTTCCATTTAAATAATAATCATTTTCATATACTAATAAATCTACAGGTGTTTCGTTCTCGTTTTGTATTTTGAGGGATTCTTTAGTAAATTTAACATTTAAAAGTGCACCTCTAAACATTATTTTGAAGGAACATGAGCACCAATGGTCTGGAATTATTGGGTTTAAAATTAACTTGTTATTAATAACTCGAAGCCCACCAAAACCGTGTACTACTGCCATCCAAGTTCCAGCCATACTAGTTGTATGACAGCCATCTTTTGTATCATTATTATAGTTATCAAGGTCAAGTCTAGATGCCCTTAAATACATATCATATGCTTTTTCATGATTCCCGATTTTAGCAGCGAGTATTGTATGAATACAAGGGGACAAGGATGACTCATGTACAGTTCTTGGTTCATAGAAATTGAAATTTTTTTTAATTGTAGGTACGTCATATTCTTGTTCAAACAAATAAATACCTTGAAGTACATCAGCTTGTTTTATAAAGCAAGAGCGAAGTATCCTATCCCATGACCAGTTTTGATTTATTGGGATATCTTTTTCATCTAGATCTTTAACTAATATTTGTTCTTTATCCATGTAGCCATCTTGTTGAAGAAAAATGCCAAGCTCTTCATCACGAGGATAGTACATATTGTTAATGATATTTTCCCAATTAATTATCTCATCATCCTTAAAATTAAGTTTTAATTTTATTTCATTTAATCTTTTACTTTCATTATCAGTTAGATAATTTATAACTTTAAGTGTATATGCAAGAGTCCAACAAGCAATTTTATTAGTATACCAATTATTATTAACATTATTTTCATATTCATTAGGCCCAGTAACACCTAAAATCACGTATTTGTTTTTGCAAGTTGAAAAAGTAGCTCTTTGAGCCCAGAATCTTGATATAGCTATAAGTACCTCAAGACTAAATTCACCAAGGCAAGACTTGTCACCAGTGTAGTTTACGTAATTATATGTAGCATAAGCTATGGCTCCATTTCTATGAATTTCTTCAAAGGTTATTTCCCACTCGTTATGGCATTCTTCACCATTCATTGTAACCATTGGAAATAGTGCTGCCCCATTATTAAAACCTAATTTTTCTCCATTTTCTATGGCTTTATCTAATTGGTTGTATCTATATAATAAAAGATTCCTCGAAACTTTTTCATTTGCTGTACTTAAATAGAATGGAATGCAATAAGCTTCAGTATCCCAGTAGGTGCCACCGCCATATTTTTCACCAGTGAAACCTTTTGGTCCTATGTTTAGTCTATAATCATCTCCCGTATAGGTTTGATTTAATTGAAATATATTAAAGCGAATACCTTGTTGAGCAGATACATCCCCTTCAATAACTATATCGCTTTGTTTCCATTTTTCACTCCAAGCCTTAGATTGTTCAGCTAGAAGCATCTCAAATCCATCATTTTTAGCTTTGATTGAAAGTTCTCTGGTTATTTTAATTAATTCTGGTATTTCATAATATCTAGATGATGTATTTGCAATATACTTATAAATTACAAGTTCATCATTTTTATAACAATCTATTGAAATAGTATTTGCAACATATTTTTCGCTTTCATCAAGTGTTACAAGTGCCGGTTTAATTACTTCGTTATTTTTAGTTAGTTCGAAGGCCATACTTGTGCATATGTGGAAATCTAATTTCTTAGTTTTTAACATCATATATGCTTCATATGGTTTAACATCTTTTGAAATTTCATCCCAAAACGTCTCATCGTAGTTAGAATCAAAGTTCATAACGTTTCCATCAAGGTAAGGGGAAACTTCTATTTTGCCACTGAAATTTAATAACTTAATGGAATACTTTATAGCACCTATCTCACTACGGGTCATGCTTATAAATCTTTTAGCATTTACTTCAATTTCGTTTCCATTTTTAAGTGTAGCTACAAAACGTCTTTCCAGATATCCTTCTTTCATATTCAAAACTCTTTCAAATTCACGAATACTACATTTAGCAAGATCTAAAATAACATGATTGATTTTAAGACTTATTCCAATCCAATTTGTTGAGTTTAAAACCTTAGCAAAATATTCTGGATAGCCATTTTTCCACCAACCAACTCTTGTTTTATCAGGATAGTAAACTCCTGCTATATAGTTTCCACGAAGAGTGTTACCACTATAATCTTCTTCAAAATTTGCTCTTTGTCCCATATACCCATTACCTAAGCTAAAAATACTCTCAGATATTTCGTTATTATCAGAATCAAAACCTTTTTCAATAATGTTCCATTCGTCAAGTTCATAATAGTTCTTCATTAAAATCCTCCATTGTTAATCATTTTATAGTCCTAATTTATCAAGAGTCATATTAGAAAATCCAGGAAAGACTAAATTTGCTTTTTTTAGTGTATTTTCGAAGCCTATACCAATGCAGTACATTCCGGCATTAATTGCAGCGTCGATACCAGCCTGGGCATCTTCAAAAACAATACACTCACAAGGTGGTATGTTTAGTTCCAAAGCACCCTTCAAGAAAACTTCAGGATCTGGTTTTGCACTAGAAACTTTTGTGCCATCAATTATAGCATCAAAATAATCCGTCAATTTTAAGTTATTAAGAATAAGCATAGAATTTTTACTTGCAGATCCTAAGGCCATTTTTAACCTGCCTGCTTTAATACTTTTTATAAAGTCTATAACCCCAGGTAAAATATCAGAGGGGGTTAGCTTAGAAATGTATTCCACATACCAGATATTCTTTTTATCTGCTAGTTTAATTTTTGCATCGTCATTTAATGTAAGACCACCTATCTCGAGAAGGATGTCTAGGGACTTCATTCTACTTACACCTTTTAATCTCTCATTGTCTTCTATAGAAAACTCAATGTTTAATTCTTGTGCTAGTCTCTTCCATGCTAAATAATGATATTTAGCGGTATCAACTAATACGCCATCTAAATCGAATATAATTGCTTTAATGTTATGCATATAACTCTCTATGTTTTTCATATAGCTCTCCTTTAATTTTACTTTAACAACATCTATATTTATATAATAATATAAAATCATACATTTGTGAATGCGTTTGCACAAAATAATTAAATTTATTTTTTATGAACGTCTTTATTACTGTAATATGCATAAAGCATCGTACTACTCGGTTTTTTTTAAAATGTGGCACTAGTTGCATAAGTAATCTTGATTAATAGCAAAATTAATAATATAATAAGTTTATTATATTTTAATGAATTGGGAAGTGAAGTTAACATGTCAGTAACTATAAAAGATGTAGCGAAGATTGCAAATGTATCACCATCTACGGTTTCAAGAGTACTTGCAGATAATCCTAGAATTAGTGATGAAACAAAACAAAGAGTCTACAAAGCAATGAAAAAAATAGATTATCATCCTAACGCAATAGCTAGGAGCTTAGTTAGTAAAATAACAAAGACTATAGGCCTTATATTACCTAACACTGATGAAGATTTATTTGTTAATCCTTTTTTCATACAGATAATGAGAGGAATAAGTCATTATGCTCAGAAAAAAGGATATTATATTATGTATACTTACAGTAACAATGAAGATCAAGAAGTAGAGCAAATAGCAAGTTTGATAAATAGTAGGAGAGTTGACGGAATTATTTTGGCTGTAGCTCGAAAGGATGATAAATGTATTGCCTATCTTAAAGAAGTAGACTACCCTTTTGTAGTAATAGGAAAACCAGAAAATGCGGACGGGGTTTTATGGGTTGATAATGATAATTTTCATGCTATGTATAGTGTTGTTAATTATCTTATACAAAATGGTGAGAGAAAAATTGCTTTTATAGGTGGTTCACCTACACTTAATGTAACTATAAATAGATTAGAAGGTTACAAGAGAGCTATGGAAAATATCGGTGAGAAGTTGGATGAAAACATGGTTCAAGTAGCTGAATTTACAGAAAATAGTGGGTATGATGCTATGAAAAGAATTTTAAGTAAAGATAGCCCTACAGCTGTTGTTACAACTGATGATTTAATAGCTTTTGGTGCATCAAAAGCTATAAGTGAGGTGTCAAAGCATCATATTTCAATTATAGGCTTTAATAATACACCGATTGCGGAATTTCGAAATCCAACATTATCTTCAGTAGATATTAATTCTGAAGAATTAGGATATTATGCAGTTAAGTTATTAATAAACAAATTAGAAAATGAGAAGGAAGATATAAATAATTATATTATTGATACAAAATTAGTCGAAAGAGATTCAACCCAAAAGCTCTAGCTACCTAGAGCTTTTTTTATACCGTTTTTTAATAAAAAAACTTGATATTTACAGTATAAATGTTATAAGATAGATTATACTTTTATTATCGAATGCATCCGTTTGAATAAAGTTTATAATAATAAAAAGGGGGCTTTATTATGGCAAGTAACACAAATGTGTCTTTGAGGAACGTGGTTATGTACTGCGTATATGTCAGAAATCATGGAGTTAATGGAAATTTTAAAGATGTTGAAGAGGATTTAGAAAGAATTAAATGTTTAGGGACAGATATTATATGGTTTATGCCTATTCATCCTATTGGAACTAAAAATAGAAAAGGTAATCTTGGATGTCCTTATGCAATAAAAGATTATAGGGAAATAAACCCTGAGTACGGCACTTTAGAAGATTTTAAAAGATTACTTAATAAGATACATTCGCTAGGAATGAAAAGCATAATAGATGTAGTTTACAACCATACTTCGCCAGATTCTACTCTTGTAGAAAATCATAAATCTTTTTTTTATAAAAAGGCAGATGGAAACCTCGGAAACAAGGTAGGAGATTGGTCAGATATAGTGGATCTTGATTATAATAATAAAGATTTATGGGATTACCAAATTGAAACCTTAAAATATTGGATAACCCTTGGGGTAGATGGTTTTAGGTGTGATGTAGCTTCACTTGTACCATTAGGATTTTGGTTAAGTGCAAGAGAAGAGGTAGCAAAGATAAATAAAAATACAATATGGCTATCAGAGAGTGTAGATCCAAGCTTTTTACTTAGCATGAGAAAAAATGGTTTTGTAGGTCTATCTGACAGTGAAATATACCAGGCTTTTGATATAGCATATGATTATGATGTAAACAAAGAGTATTTAGGATATTTTAGTGGACAGAATTCATTAAAGGAATATATAGATAGAGTGTCCATTCAAGAGTCAATATATCCAGATAATTATGTTAAGTTAAGGTTTTTAGAGAATCATGATCAGCCTAGGGCTAAGAGCCTTATCCATGATGAAGAGACTTTAAAGATTTGGACAGGCTTTTTGTATTTCCAAAAGGGATGTACACTTTTATATGCAGGACAGGAGGCGCAAGCGGTTACCACACCAAGTCTTTTTGACACTGATAAGATTAACTGGGATGGAATAAAGGAAGATTTTGTAGAGTTATTGAAAACACTTGGAGTTATAAAGAAGAAAGAGATTATGGCAAAGGGTTATTATGAAATCTGCACCTGTGATGATAAAGATGTTATTTTAGCGTCTTATTTGATGAAAAATAAAAAGCTTATTGGAATATTTAATGTAGGGAAGGAGCAAGGCGAGATAAACTTAGACGTAGCTGATGGTGAATATATTAATATTATTGATGGTACATTGGTTGAAGTTATGCAAGGTAAATTAAGCCTAAAAAATAAAATTATAATTTTTGAAATACAGTTTGACAAGTAAAGAAATTAATAGTAAACTGATTTTAGGCAAACGGTTGCATAAGTTAATAAACGTTTTCAAAATAATCATTAAAAGATTTTAGAATTTCTAAATTATTTAGGGGGGTAAAGAAATGAAAAAGATTAAATCAATTTTGGCTATTGCAATGATATCAACAATGGTAGTAGGAACACTTGCGGGGTGTGGTAGTAAGGCAGCTGTTAAATCAACTCCGGCAGTAGATTCAAGTAAACCAGTAAGTTTAGCTTTTTGGGAACAGGATGATGCGACCGCACAAAAGACACTTGATAAATCAATTACTGATTTTCACACTGCAAACCCTACTATAACAGTAAAAAGAACACATTATGAGACTGAAGATTTAAGAAAGAATTTTTCAACGGCGTCATTAGGTACAACAGGACCAGATATTGTATTATCACCAAATGATAACCTTGGAGTATTTGTTCCAGGTAGTTTAGTACAACCTATTGATACTATTGTTGGAGCAGATTTTATGAAAACTTTAGATCAAAAAACATTAGAAGCTGGTAAGTTTACAGGAAAACAATATATGATTCCAGATAGAAATGGTAATGAAGTTTTAATTTCTTACAATAAAAAACTAGTTCCAACTCCACCTAAAACTTTTGAGGAATTAGAAGCAATGGGATTAAAACTTAAAAAAGAAGGTAAAGTTGATTATGGCTTAGTATTTAACGAAGTTGAACCATTTTTCTCAATTGGATTCTTAGGGGCTTTTGGTGGTAAGGTATTTGATGATGTTAATGCGACTTCACCTAAACCAACATTAAATACTCCAGCTGTTACTCAGTGGATGACTTTTATGAAAAAAATACACAGTGAGGGTCTAATTGCTAAAGAATCTGATGCAACAGTTGCTGATAACTTATTTAAAGGTGGAAAAGCTGCATTTATAATTAACGGACCATGGGGTTTTGCAGATTATAAAAAAGCTGGAATTGATTTAGGTATAATGTCAATTCCAACAATAAATGGTAAATCACCAGCACCTTATTCTGCTGTTAAAGGATATACAGTATCTGCAGGAGTAAAGGATGCAAATAAAATAGCTGCAGTTAAAAAATTCTTATTGTTTGTAAACTCAAAAGATGCACAGTTAAAGATGGTTGATGCACATCAACAACTTCCAACTAATCTTGAGGCTATAAAAGATGCTAAGATTACTGAAAACCCATTAATAGTAGGACAAAAAGATCAATTGTCTAAAGCAACACCAATGCCAAATATCACACAAATGAGAGCTATTTGGGATGCGATTAAACCAGTTCAGCAAGATGTATTGTCAGGAAAAACAAAACCTGAGGATGCAGGAGCAATTATGCAAAAGAAAGCTGAGGAAGGAATAAAAGCTTTAGGACTATAGAATGTATTTATAAAAGGGGAGAAATCCCCTTTTTATTTTAAAGAAAGGAGTCTTGACATGAATGGGACTGTTAAAAAATTAAAAAAGAAAAAAGGTAATGATGGTTTAGGTATAGGACAAGGTAAGATGACACCGTTCTTTTTTTTAGCACCAGCGGTTATAGTTTTAGTACTGGTTGTTGCTTATCCACTTATATATGAAATTATAATTTCATTTAAAAATGTAACTTTACTGAATTTAAAAAGTCAGATTTATCCTTGGATTGGTCTTGATAATTATAAAAATGTACTTGGAGAAAGCCTGTTTTATACTACATTAATAAGAACAATATTATGGACGGCTATTAATGTATTTTTTCATGTTGCATTTGGATTGTTTTTTGCAGTACTTTTAAATAGAAAATTACCAGGTAAAGCATTTATAAGAGTATTGCTAATTCTACCTTGGGCAATACCACAATATGTTGCTGCAATGACTTGGAAAGGTATGTTTAATGTTGAATACGGTTCTGTAAATATTATTTTAACACATATTTTTGGTAATGCGGCAGCTATTCCATGGTTATCAGTACCAAACTGGACATTTGTAGGTTGTATTATAACTAATATATGGCTTGGAATTCCTTTTATGATGATGATATCACTTGGTGGGCTTTCAAGTATTCCAGATGAATTATATGAAGCTGCAGATTTGGATGGGGCAACGGGTATTCAAAAGTTCAAAAGCATAACTTTACCACTTTTAAAACCAATACTCACTCCTGCTATAGTACTTGGAACAGTATGGACATTTAATATGGTTAATGTAATATACATAATTACGAGTGGCTCAGCTTCAGATGAGTCTCAGATTCTAATAACTATGGTGTTTAAGAGGGCGTTCCAATATTTCAGATATGGTCAATCAGCAGCACTCTCGGTAATTATATTCTTGATTTTATTAGCATTTAGTACCTTCTTTGTTAGAGCTCAAAAATCAGAAGATTAGAGGTGAAAGGCATGAAAAGTAATAAATTTAAAGAAAAGTTTGGCAAAGGAGATTCTCCTTTGAAAATAACACTAATATATGCAGTATTAATAATTGCATGTATATGCTCCGTATATCCAATCTTAACTATAGTAACAGTATCATTAAGACCGGCAGATGCATTATTTACAAAATCTTTAAGTATAATTCCAGCGAATGCAACATTTGATAACTTCAAGCAAGCGTTTATACAATATGATATGTTAAATTGGCTTATTCATAGTTTAATTGTTTCAGGTGTTGCTTGTATTTTTAGTGTAATGCTTTCAGTTACAGCTGGATATGCATTTTCTAGATTTAAATTTAGAGGTAAACAAATGGGATTATCTTTGCTATTAGTAACTCAGATGTTTCCATTAGCTATGACCTTGTTGCCTTTATATTTAATGGTAATTAAGTTAAATATGACAAATAGTTATATTGCATTGGCAGTAATATACGTATCTACATCAATTCCATTTAACATTTGGATGATGAAAGGATTCTATGATACCATTCCAAAATCACTTGAGGAGAGTGCTTTTGTAGATGGGGCTTCAGTATTTAGATCTTTTTATCAGATAATATTACCACTTGCAAAGCCATCTGTTGCATTAACAGCATTATTCTCATTTATGGGAGCTTGGTCAGAGTATATAGTTGCAAGTGTTATTATAAACGATGCGGGAAAATTAACGCTACCCGTTGGGCTTGTAAGTATGCAAGGACAATTCAATACTGCATGGGGTATATATTCTGCAGGAGCCTTAATTACAGCTGTACCTGTAATGATATTATTTATTTGTTTGTCTAAATACCTTGTTGGTGGGCTTACAGTAGGTAGTGTTAAAGGTTAGTATATAAATATTCAAAATATGTGAGCTAAAAGTATGGCATTTCTTTAATGTCAAAACTTTTAGCTTGTTTTTTTAATATTTTACATTTTTTAGTGTAAAGTCATAAGCAAGTGGTGTTATAATAAGCATAATCGATTATGTTACATTTAAAGTAAAACTAAGCAATAAGATGGAGTTTATCATAGGTTGATAATAAAAATTTTAATTAAGTAGGGAGTGATTATTTTGATTAAGCTTGTATTAATAAGACATGGTGAAAGTGTTTGGAACAAAGAAAATAGGTTTACTGGTTGGACAGATGTAGATTTATCAGAGAATGGATTAATTGAAGCAAGAAAGGCTGGCCAAATACTTAAGGCTAATGGGTATGTTTTTGATATCGCATATACTTCTGTATTAAAAAGGGCAATTAGAACACTTTGGATTGTTTTGCATGAGATGGATTTAATGTGGATTCCTGTATATAAGTCATGGAAACTAAATGAAAGACATTATGGAGCACTTCAAGGATTAAATAAGGCTGATACTGCCAAAAAATATGGAGATGAACAAGTTCATAAGTGGAGAAGATACGTAGATGTAAGACCACCAGAACTTTCGGTTACAGATGAAAGGTACCCTGGTTCGGAGCTTAAATATAAAGAATTAAGACAAGATGAAATTCCTGCAACTGAAAGTTTAGAGGATACTATAAAGAGGGTTATGGTAGAATGGTTTCAAGAGATAGTACCTCAAATAGAAATCGGTAAAAAGCTAATAATTTCTGCACATGGAAATACTCTAAGAGCTTTAGTGAAATATCTTGATAATATATCTAGCGATAATATAGTAAGTTTGAATATACCTACTGGAGTACCGCTAGTATATGAATTAGATGATAATCTAAAGCCAATTCGTCACTATTATTTAGGAATGGACGGCGAATTACCTGAAGAAAAAATATCTAAAAATTTATAAAATAACCACGATACCTCTTACCATTATTTTACTTTGAAAATAAGAGTTTTTTTGGTAAAATTAAAGGTATTATAATAACTTCATAGTATGGGAACTTTATTTTGGGAGTCACATGTTTTTGAAGATTAGACCAGCTAGTTAAAGTCAACTATTTATTTTAAAATTGTTTATAGTTATTT
>NZ_CALEVF010000206.1 GCF_937920395.1 uncultured Clostridium sp.
TACGCTAAGGTTGTAGTTTTATTAGTAGTCGGATATGCTTTAAGCCCTATTGATACAATACCGGATTTTATACCTGTATTGGGTTATCTTGATGATCTTATTTTAGTACCTATTTGTGTAGCATTTGCAATTAGACTAATACCCGAAGATATTATGAGTGATTGTAGAGAACAATCAAAAAATATTTTTAAAGAGGGTAAAGCTAAAAATTGGTTTTTAAGATTAAAGGCTATATAAAGTGGACAAAAATTCTATGGAAGTTAATTTTTATTGTGCATATTATATAAACATAACTGACAAGAAATATAATACATGAGGATAACAAATTAAAATTTTTTAAACAAAGGTAAATTTGGAATTAAAGTGCATATATGAATTAATAGAATAACATTACAATTTAAGAAGCATTAAATTGATGTAAAATAAACATCTATACAATATAAAGTTCTGATTTCTTATCTTATATTATTTTGTTTTTATTCTATTAGATGGTTAGACTATGAAAATGGCTAGAATACTGGGACTAAGTAATATAATGTATATAATGTGTAAAAAAAATATATAAATTAATATAAAGAGAATCAAGTATAAAATATCACTTAAACAAGTAAATAATATATGAGTTATAGATTATTTACTTGTTAAAAACCCACTAGGTTTGGGCTTTGAGAGAGTAAAAATAAAAACGCCTGAGAAATTCTCAGGTGTTTTTATCGTTTGTAGTAAACCATCATTTTATATTGTTTTATTTGTTAAGTCCGAAGGATGAACATTATATCATCCCCGGGCCATATTATTCTTTATATTTTTTGCCTTTATACCTATAAGTTATAATTACTTTTCCATGCAATTTCGTTACAGATAGATAACTACAGTTTAAAATGGCAAATAAAATGCTGAAGAATACGACCTGAATCCAATTCAGGTGAAACATAGTATATCTCCTTTTTGTTATTACAAGTATAAGTATAACTAATTATAGTGAAATGTATACAGGAAAATTATGTAATTATTATAAAAATAAGATTTTCAAGTATATAGATGCAAGTGCGAGAGTTTTACAATAAAGGGACTAAACATATATAGGTGCTTTATTGATAAGTGCAGAGATTTATTTTCGCTTTTTTATGAAGTTAGTAGTAAAGGAATAGGTTTAAGTTGAATGTAACAAGATAAATGGTAAAGCAGAGTTTAGAAGTCATTACTTACCCAAGAATTAATATTTAATATGAAGGCAACATTTGTATCAAAATATGGATTAAATATGAGAAATAATATTGCACATGGTATTTTTGATGATGATGAATTTAATTCTATATTAATCATGTATACTTGGTGGTTTATTTTTAGATTATGATATATATTCAGATGTTCTGATAAATATTAAATAGACTTATTAGTAATAAAAGTAGTTCAGTTTTTGTTACTAAAGGTAAAAGGTAGTATATTATTTTTAAAGCTATTAACAATAGAATATAGCTTAAAAGAAGAACAATATAAATAATATAGTCCTCATAAATAAATTAAAAAGATTATAATGTAAAGAAAAAGTACAAGTGAGATAGGTTAAATAGAGGAGATTATATAATGAAAGTTACTGAAGAATTTAAAAACATGATTAATGAAGATATTCAAAATTCAAAGGATGCACTTTATGATATATGTAATAAGAGAACACTCGAAGGTGCGAAATTAGAACTTTATCTAGCATCAACTGCAAGATATCATCCGTATGTTCCTAATTCTAGTGAAGGTATGCTTCGGTATTACTCTAATAACGCATTCTATGATGATGTTAAAGGTGATTCGCTTCGCCATAATATAGGCCAAGTTTACAAAAAATCGATTACATTTAAGGCATCGGGGTATCCATCATTAATTTCTATAGTTGGGAGACGCAGTAGCAGTATTATTGTAAATACTGATTACACTAACCAAAATACAAATAATAATTCAAATGAAAATAATAACATAATATGTATTTCTTTTGATTAGGTCCGTAGAAATATAGAAAATATGTCATCTTTGTCTGAGTTAGAAATTGAAGAGATTCTACACAAGATAAATGATATAGAACAAATAATACAATCAACAGAGCGTAAATCAAAGAAATGGGAAAATGCAAAGGAAATTATTAAATGGATTGCAGATAAAGGCGTTGATGTTGGAATTGCATTATTGCCATTATTATTAAAAATTAAGTAGATAATTTATATTTTTGGAGTGATGGTGAAATTAGAGGCACATAAACAACAGAAAACTAGAACCAAAGTTACTACTGATAACATGGCCGTATATAGTAGTCTAAAAGTGAATTACATAGGTGCAGGCAATAATGAAGACTCAATAATACTTTGTTAGTGAGTTTCTAGAAAGTAAAGTTGATGCGGTAAGCCTAATGAAAAGCAAAACCTATTGATGAATTATCAATAGGTTTTTGGGTTATAATAAGTAAAAAGAATGAAGGGAGCGTGATAATATGTCAATCAAGACGATACGTGAAAAGCCTAATAGATTGGTTAATGAAAAGAGTCCATACCTGTTACAACATGCATATAACCCAGTAAATTGGAATCCCTGGTGTGAAGAAGCTTTTGCAGAAGCAAAAGCTCAAGATAAACCAATATTTCTTTCTATTGGGTATTCGTGATTAGGTATACTTAGCGACTTGCCATTGGTGTCATGTTATGGAAAAAGAATCCTTTGAAAATAATAAAGTAGCATCGATACTAAATAGATATTTTATAGCAATAAAGGTGGATAGAGAAGAACGCCCTGATGTAGATAGTATTTATATGTCTGTATGTCAAGCACTTATAGGTAGTGGTGGGTGGCCTTTAACTATTTTTATGACTTCAGATAAGAAACCATTTTATGCAGGTACTTATTTTCCAAGGGAAAGCATGCGTGGAATGATTGGTATAAAAGATGTGCTAATTTCTATTGCAGAGCAGTGGAATGAAAATAAAGAGAATATTATAGAATCTAGTAAAAAAATAGTGGAGCATATGAAAAATAGTAATGGTTTTGTTAAACAAGGAGAAATAGGTGAAGATGAAATACATAATGCATATAGTAATTTTGAAAGCGTTTTTGATAAGCAATATGGTGGATTTGGAAGGTCGCCAAAATTCCCGGCTCCACACAATTTGCAATTTTTATTAAGATATTGGAAAAATTATAATGAACCTAAGGCATTAGAAATAGTGGAAACAACATTAATAGCAATGTACGCGGGTGGAATCTTTGACCATATTGGGTTTGGATTCTCTAGGTATTCCACAGATCAGAAATGGTTGGTGCCTCACTTTGAAAAAATGTTATATGATAATGCAATTTTAGCTCAGGTATATATCGAAGCTTTTGAAGCCACAGGTAAAAAGTTCTACAAAGAAGTTGCAGATAAAATATTCACATATATCTTAAGGGATATGACCTCTCCAGAGGGAACTTTTTACTGCGCTGAAGATGCAGATAGTGAAGGTATAGAGGGCAAATATTATTTGTTAACGCTTGAAGAAGTAGAGTTGGTTTTAGGTGAAGAGAGCTGTAAAATCTATTGTGAACAATATGATATTAGGCCGGAAGGTAATTTCGAGGAGAAAAATATTCCAAACCTTATTGGAAAGCAAAACAGTACTAATATAGATGAAAAATTAAATATAAAATTAGAAAAAATGAGGGAAAAACTGTTTGAATATAGAGAAAAGAGAATTCATCCTTATAAGGATGATAAAATATTAACATCATGGAATGGACTTATGATTGCAGCTCTTGCCTATGGAGGAAGAGTTTTTCAAAATACAAGCTATATAAATGCAGCAGAAAAGGCTATGAATTTCATATTAATTAAGATGATTAGTGATAAAGGAAGGTTAATGGCTAGATATAGAGAGGGTGATATTGCCCATTTAGGTTATCTAGATGATTATGCTTTTACGGTTCATGCTTTAATTGAACTATATGAGGCTACTTTTAATGTAGTATATTTAACGGAGGCGATTGATCTCAATGAAAATATGATTAAACTGTTTAAGGATGAAAATCAGGGTGGATTATTTCTATATGGAGTTGATGGGGAAGAACTAATTTCAAGGCCTAAAGATATATATGATGGTGCAATGCCTTCCGGAAATTCAGTAGCTACTTTAAACATGTTAAGACTAGCTAGATTAACAGCTAATAGTAAATTAGAGGACGAGGCTGCTTTACAATTTAATGCCTTTGCATTAAAGGTTAAGACTATAGAAAGTGCTCATGCTTATTTTATGACCGCATTACTATATAGCAAAACACCAGGAAAAGATATTATAATTTCTGGGGAAACTAAGGCAAGTGGCACTAAAGATATGATTAAAGAGATTAATAGCGTATATATGCCATTTGCTACAGTAGTATTAAACAATGGTGACAAAAGGCTGATTTCAATTAATTCTGAGCTAAATGAGCATAAACAATTGATTGGAAAAACGACTGCTTATATTTGTGAAAATTATACTTGCAAAGAACCTATCACTGATTTGGAAAAGTTTTCACAAGCTATTAAGAAATAAATATATTTAGTAAGACAAAACAATTAATTAATTAATTAATTAATTTAGTTATACCTATTTATAATAGTATTAAGAAACAAAGAAATTGACAAATATGTGCTAGTGGGTATATAATACAGTGTAATATAGAGTAAATCTATAATTATTAAATTCTGTGATGAGGACAGTACTTTCTTATTAATCTTAAAGCGAGTAAGGACATAGTGTAAGCCTTATAAGGTATAAGAAGTTAAATAGATATTTAACAAAATTGATGATACATTAATTTTAGGAAAAGAACCTTGGAGAAGCTGCCTGAACTAGTTAGAAGTATCAACTTTTGACTCTTATAGGGCATGCCGCTAACTAGCGTTAAAATATTGAGTGGACTTTATAGTCAACTAGAGTGGTACCGCGGAAATATAACCCGTCTCTTTATTTAGAGATGGGTTTTTTGTTATATTACAATATACATGAGGTTGCAAGTTAGTGATAGTAATTATTATGAAGTTAAAACATTATAGGAGTAGATGACAGTTAATAACTGTCATCTACTCAGAGCAAAACAGGAGGGGAATTTTTATGGATTATAAAAAAATAGTTGCACAAAGGATTAAACAGTTGGTGGATTTAGACATAGAAACAATAGAAAATTTAATTGAAATACCACCAAAACCTGAAATGGGAGAGTTTGCTTTTCCTTGTTTTCAATTATCAAAAGCTATGAGAAAATCACCAAATATGATAGCTAAGGACTTAAAAGAAAAAATAGAAAAAGATGGTTTTGAGAAAATAGAGTGTTTCGGTCCTTATTTAAATTTTTTCTTGGATAAGGGTGTATTTATTAAAAATACAGTAGAAAAAATATTAGATGAGGGAGATAATTATGGATCATCTAAAATGGGTGAAGGTAAGAATATTGTAGTAGAATATTCATCACCGAATATTGCAAAACCATTTCATGTAGGACATTTGTTCACTACAGTTATTGGTAATTCATTATATAAAATACTATCTTTTGAAGGTTATAATTGTACTGGAATTAATCATCTTGGAGATTGGGGTACGCAATTTGGTAAGCTTATTTATGCTTATAAAAACTGGGTAAATGAGGATGCTTTAGCTAAAGAGCCTATTAAAGAATTATTAAGAATTTATGTTAAATTTCATGAAGAAGCTGAGCTTGATCCAACTCTTAATGAACAGGCAAAAATGTACTTTAAGAAATTAGAAGATGGATCAGAAGAAGAAGTTAAACTTTGGACTAAATTTCGTGATTTAAGTTTAGTAGAGTTTAAAAAACTTTATGCAATATTAAATGTTAAATTTGATTCTTATGCTGGGGAAAGTTTCTATTGTGATAAGATGGATGCTATTATTAAGGATATAGACGAAAAGGGACTATTAGTTGAGAGTAATGGTGCTAAGGTCGTAATGCTTGATGATTACAATATACCACCATGTATAATTAAAAAATCGGATGGAGCTACAATTTATGCAACTCGTGATTTAGCTGCAGCAACATACAGAAAGAAGACTTATGATTTTTATAAGAATATCTATGTAGTTGGAAAAGATCAAGCTCTTCATTTTAAACAAGTATTTACTACTTTAAAACTTATGGGAAATAAGTGGGCAGATGATTGTGTACATGTACCTTTTGGTACAGTAAGATTTGCAGATAAAAAATTATCTACAAGAAAAGGTGATGTTATTTTCTTAGATGATTTATTAAACCAAGCAGTGGCTAAAACTCTTGAAGTAATAAATGAAAAGAATCCTGAACTTGAAAACAAAGAGGATGTAGCTAAAAAAGTAGGAATAGGTGCTATTGTATTTACTTATTTAAAAAACCATAGAGAAAGAGATATTATTTTCAATTGGGAAGAAATGCTTAGCTTTGAGGGAGAAACAGGTCCTTATGTTCAATACACTTATGCAAGAGCAAAAAGTATATTGAGGAAAGTTGAAGAGACTAGCAAAAAGACTAATTCTGATGTAGAACTTGATTACAATAAATTAAATTCTAAAGAGGAATTTGAACTTGTAAAGCAGCTAGAGGGTTTCCAAAAATCAATACTGTTTGCTATTGATAAACTAGAACCATCTATGGTTACAAGATATGTAATTGATGTAGCTAAGGCCTTTAATAAATTTTACAATCAATATAATATATCAAATTTGAAAGACGAATCTGATAAAAAAACGAAAATTAAAATGGTAGAGGCAACATGCATCGTAATTAAGAATGCATTAAGCCTTATAGGTATAGAAGTCGTAGATAGAATGTAGAATTTAGACATTAGTAACTAAAATTTGCGTTATTGCTGCATTTGCAATAACGCTGGTTTTACTGTATTATTAGATTATAGAAAAATGTAAAACTTGTTTAGGATTACGTAGCAAATAAAAACACATTTGTTATAATGTATGCTTTTCTTTTTTTTATAGATTAGGGGGAACTATGTTCATAAAAGAATATCAAATTAAGGTTATTTTACCTAAGGAAATTTTCAAAAAATACAAAATGGATACTATTGCATATTTGGATATTGAAGCTACTGGTTTTGATCTAGAATATGATAAAATAGTACTAATATCTTTAGGGTATTACTTAAGCGAGGGTGAATTTAAAATTGTTCAATATTTCGCGGAGGCGCCAAGCGAGGAAGAGATTATTTTAAAAGAATTTACTAAAGCTATGAGTAAGTTCAAAAGGTGGTGTTCCTATAATGGCACAGCATTTGATGAACCTTTCATAATTAGGAAGATGTACAGATACAATTTCAGCTTTAGATTACCTAGGGAACACATGGATTTGTATAAGTTTATAAGACCATTTCACAAAAGAATGGGAATTCAAAGCTGTAGTTTAAAAAGTGTGGAACAGTTTATTGGTATTAAGAGAAAAGATGAAATTAACGGAGCAAAGTGGGTTGAATTGTATAATGAATACCTATTAAAACATGATGAAAGGCTGAAAGAGATTCTTATGCTTCATAATTATGAAGATGTTGTAAATTTACCTGAAATTTTCAAAGTAATTAACACTATTGACATTGATTTGGATCTTAAGAGAAAAGAAAAATTAGCTAAAAAACAAATGTCTCTTATGAAGAATAATAGAAATACAAATCAGCCACTAAAAACAGTAAGTGGCAGGTTATAAAAAAAGTGGTATAGTACATAAATGTACTATACCACTTTTTGTTATTTGGTTTTGTTATCTTTTTTATTTGATGTTTTTACCTCACAACTATGAGTACAGCCTTTACAGCCATTTCCACAGCCACAATCACCATGTGATTGTTTCTTTATATTGTTATATAAGATATATACAGCTGCGACAACGATAACACCAACAATAATGAATTCCATGGCTACATCACCTCTTTATATTTTATATTACCTCATTATTATGCTTCCAACATTAAATATTATGAAAGAAACTACCCAAGCCAATGTTAATTGGTAGAATACAGAAAAAATTGCCATTTTATTTCCGTATTCTTTTTTCATAGTTGCAATTACTGATACACAAGGAGTGTATAATAATACGAAAACTAAGAAACTATAAGCGGATAGTTGCGTAAAATGATTAGCCAAGGCATGGGTTAAATTACCACCATATATAACACCCATGGTTCCTACAACTACCTCTTTAGCCATAAGACCAGTTAAAAGTGATACTGAATTTTGCCATGAGGCAAATCCAAGAGGAATAAATATTGGATTTATAAATTTACCAATACTAGCTAAAAAACTAGAGTTTATATTAACCATACCTGTAGTATTAAAGTTTGATAAAAACCATACTAGTATAGAAACAGAAAATATTATGGTACCAGCTTTCTTTAAGAAACCTTTACCTTTTTCCCAAGTATGTAATAATAAGCTTTTTAGATCTGGTAATTGATATTCAGGTAATTCTATAATAAAAGGTTCTTCATCTTTCTTGAACAATGTATTTTTAAATAAAATTCCAATCCCAAAGGCTATACAAATTCCCATTAAGTACAATGAAAATACCATGAGGGTTTTACTGCCTGGAAAAAACACTGATGCAAACAATGCATAAACTGGAAGCCTAGCATTACAAGACATAAGAGGTACTAAAAGTGCAGTTAATTTTCTATCTTTCTCACTCTCAAGTGTTCTAGCAGACATTATGGCAGGCACAGAACAACCAAAACCAACAATTAAGGGGATAAAAGCTTTACCTGATAAACCCATTCGTCTCATTAATTTATCCATTATAAATGCAGCCCTTGCCATGTATCCACTGTCTTCCAAAAATGAAATACCTAAGAATAATGCTAAGATAACTGGCAAAAACACTATTACTGAACCTACTCCGCCTATAATGCCACCAATTAGTAGTGAAGAAAACCAAGCACTGTTATTCGATAATACATTAGTTAAAAATGGTACAATAATATCATTAAGCAAGCTATCGAGCAAATCGGCTAATGGTTGTCCAACCCAGTTAAAGGTAAACATAAAAATTATAAATAAACTTATGAAAAATAAAGGATAAGCGAGAATTCTATTAAGCACGATTTTATCTATTTTTTGTGTAATAGAAACTTTATTATCAATCTTTTTATTAGTGCAAGATTTTAGTAAAACTTCAATGTACGAATAAGTTTCTTTTTCATCTTTGAAGGTTAGATTATTTGTGGGTTTACTAACATAATCTCTTTTAAGAAGACAATCTTTAACATCTAATATTCCTTTTCCCTTTGAAGCTACTATCGGTATTATTTTTACACCTAGTTTTTGTGCGAGCTTGTCATAATTAATATCTAAACCTTTAGCAAGTGCTACATCAATCATGTTTAATACTAATATTATTGGTTTATTAAACTTTTTTAATTGAGTTGTAAGGTATAAATTTCTATCAAGACTTGATGCATCGACAATATTTATAATTACATCAACGTTACCGCTTTGTAAAAATTTCTTAGATACTTTTTCTTCATTTGAGTAAGTATCCATGGCGTAAATGCCAGGCAAATCAACGATTTTAATCTTATTTTCTACGAAGCCTTCTTTTTTTTCTACTGTTACTCCAGCCCAATTCCCTACATATTGGTTAGAACCTGTAAGTGCATTAAATAGAGTTGTTTTACCAACATTAGGATTACCTAATAAAGCGGCAGTAATCATTCAAATCCTCCTTTAGATATCTTGGATATAATATTTACGATTTTAGTATAGATATATTTTTAGCGTCATTCTTTCTAATGGCTATATTAAAACCACGTAAATTAATAATTATAGGATCTCCTAAAGGTGCAGTAGCAATTAATTTAACTTCGGTACCTTCAATGAAGCCTAATGCGAGTAATCTTTTAGCAAATTTAACGTCCCCGCAAACAGATTGAATTAGTGCTTTATCTCCTGGCTTTAGATCATAAATGCTTATAACAATCACTCCTTAATGAAAACTATTCTCAATAATATATTAACATGGTTATATATTAGTGTCAATAAAGAACAATAATAAATTTATTAAATGTTCAAAATGCTTTTATATAATAGTTAAAATGTGATAACATATAAGTAGAGCAAAGTTTTAAATTAGGCATGTGAAAATTTACGGTTTTGCTTCTTATAAAACTTAGTAGAAAAGAGTGATATTGTGATTACAAAACTGAACAGTATAAAGGTAGGAGATATTTCAGTAGAGGGCTCCCTTACCATAGACGGAAATAAACAACTCTTTAAAGACGCATTGTTTTTTGATTTAGAGCATTATATTTATAAAAAACCTATATGTATTGGAGTATTTGGATGTTGCTTTTATGATGAAATAACAAATGAGTTAAAGGTTACTCAGTACATGGCAGAAAATAAAAAAGATGCCATAGAAATATTATCGTTAGCTAAAAATTATTTTGAAGAAATGAAGACTAAGTACAATAAAAAATACATTGTTACGTTTTCGGGAAACAATGATTTTACAGTTATAAACTATTTATTAAAAGCTTATAAAATAAATTTTGTATTAGAAGGTTATTTTGGGGAAATAGATCTACAGAAATGTTTTGAAAAGGCAGAGGGAACTTGTATTGGTCTTAAAGCTCTAGAAAAGATATTTGAGATTGATAGGGAAAGTGAAGTAATAAGTGGTTCTAATCTAGCAAAAACCTTTAGTAAGATAGTTAAAGATAATGATTATATTAATAGAATGCCCCCTGAAAAGAAAGAGAAAATACTATTATATAATCAACAGGATGTTGTAAGTTTATTCTATATATATGTAGATTGGTATAATAGAGTAGGGTTAAAAGTAAGGGAAGATGAAATTCAATCTAACTGCGATGAAGCACAGCAATAGCTGTGTTTTTTATTTTCGTATTTAAATAACAAGTATAAAACAAGAAATTTTATGGTTAGAGTATTAATTAGGAATACTGTAACCACTTTCATAATAATTTATATAAAGGGATTAGCAAAGTATAGAGGGAGGAAAGCAGATGGAGCAAGGTAAGAAAAACATCGATGTTGCGATGAGAAGAATAAAGGCAGATTTGGTGCTTAAAAATGCAAGGTTTATTAATGTGTTTACTGAAAATGTAGATAGAGGGGATATTGCAATAGTTGATGATACTATTATAGGCATTGGTGAGTATTCAGGAAGCGTTGAAATAGATTGTTCAGATTTATATGTAGCACCGGGTTTCATTGATGCACATGTCCATATAGAGTCATCTATGATTATGCCAAAACAGTTTGGGGAAGTGGTAATTAAAAAAGGTATAACTACGATAATAGCAGATCCTCATGAAATTGCTAATATTGAAGGAATAAATGGCGTTAAAGCAATGATCGAAAGCAGCAAAAAAGCACCGATAGATATATTTTTTATGTTACCATCTTCAGTTCCGGCCACAAAATTTGAGGATAGTGGGTATGTACTTAATGCTGAAGATTTAGAAGAGCTAATTGATAATAATTGTGTTCTTGGACTGGGAGAAGTAATGGATATTCCATCAGTTGTAAATAAGGATGATAATATACTAAAAAAAATAGATATGGCAAAGAAAAAACACATTGATGGTCATTGTCCTAATATATCAGCTAGTGAGTTAAATGCATGTCTTTGCTGTGGCATAAAAACAGATCATGAGTGTAATAATGCGAAAGATGCATTATTAAAAGTTAGTAGAGGAATGTATGTTATGCTAAGAGAAGGGTCAGCTGCGAAAAATTTGAAGGCTGTACTTCCGGCAGTTAAAAATAATAATTATGGAAGATTTTTATATTGCAGCGACGATAGGCACATAGATGATTTGTTGGAAAGAGGTTCTATAGATAACTGTATAAGACTTTCCACAAAACAGGGACTTAATCCTGTAAAGGCGTTTATAATAGCATCATATAATGCAGCTAGGTGTTATGGTTTATATGACAGAGGAGCTATAGCTCCTGGGTATAAAGCAGACCTTGTGATATTTGAAGAACTAAAGGGTTTGAATATAATAAAGGTTATAAAAAATGGAAAAGAATATAAGGAATCACCGGATGAAAAATGTTCGAAATTAAATATAAAATCTTCTATGCATATGGAGTTTATAAAGAGTGAAGTTTTTAAAGTTGAAAGCAAAACTCCTACTGTAAATGTTATAAAATTAATACCACATTCATTAGAAACAAAAATAGTACAGAGAAAAACAGAAAAGGAGTCTGGGTATATAAAGAAAATAATTGACAAAGATATATTAAAAATAGCAGTATTTGAACGGCATCATAATACAGGTAAGCATTTTGTTGGATTTCTAGAAGGCTTAGGTTTAAAAAATTGTTCAATAGCACAAACCATAGCTCATGACTCCCACAATGTAATAGTAGTTGGGGATAATGATAAGGATATGGAGGTTGCAGTTAATACACTTATTTCTATTGGTGGGGGTATAGTAATGGTTTCAGAAGGAAAAGTCATTGCTGAGTTAAATTTGCCACTTGGAGGAATAATGACATTTGAAGCCCCATATATGGTATCAGAGAATTTAAAAAGGCTTAGTAGAATTGCTAGAGCTTTTGGGGTGAGGACCGAATATGATCCGTTTATAAGTTTATCTTTCATGGCACTTCCTGTAATACCTGCAGGTAAAATTACAGCTAGAGGATTGTTTGATTATAACAAATTTGATTTTATAAATCTTGATGTTGAATAATTCAAAAAATATTGTTAAAGGTAGATGGTCTAATCCTTAGGGAAAGGACTATTTTTTATTATTTAAAATAATAATGTATAATAATTAAATTGAAATTACTTAAAAAGTGATATATACTATTTTACATAATGAATGGAAAATTAAGGGCGAGTTTGTAATCGGATTAGTCCTTTTTAATAATATTTATATTTTAAATAATCATTTTTGTAAAGTGAATAAAAAGCGCTCCTTCTTGGCAATAATTAGATAAAACGATCTAAGGAGGAGTATTATTATGTTGAGTATTTTAAAAAGTAATTCTAAAAGCAGTAGTAAAAATATTAAAAAAAGAGGGTTTACACTAATTGAACTTATAATTGTAATTTCAATTATTGGTATTTTAGCTGTAATTGCAGTACCTAAGTTTAGTGGTATATTAAAGGATGCGAAGGTCAAGGCCGATGTTGCTAGTGCAAAGGTTATTACTGATGCAACCTATGCACAAATTTCTAAAGGATTGATAATACCAGGCACTGATGTTACACCAGCAGTTATTACAGAGGGTGGAACTGGAGTAAGTAAAACAATAACAGAGTATCTTCAGAAGGTACCAACTCCTAAAGCTACACCAAATGCTAATTTTTCGGTTGTAATAAGTGCAACTGGTGATGTATCTGTAAATGTTGGGAACAATCAATTGTATCCTACAGAAAAGGCACTGACTGAAGCAACTAAAGTTGATTAATAATAATTAAAAGTATTTAGAACCTTATGTGTATATTCAAATTTTTTATAATCGTTGTACATACGCAAATTAAATAAACTTATACATATGTCCAAAGTTATTTTGACTTTGGACATTTAATTAGTATATATTAATAGTATTTATTTGTTTATTTAAATATCAAGCTTAGTTAGGAGGGTATAAATGGAAAATATCATTGGAATATATATTTTTATATTAGGGCTATTAATAGGAAGTTTTTTGAATGTATGTATATATAGGATACCAAGAGGAGAAAGTATATCATATCCACCTTCTCACTGCACATCATGTGGAAGTAAAATAAAACCTTATGATCTTATACCGGTAATTAGTTGGATCTTTTTAAGAGGAAAATGCAGAAAATGCGGGGAGAAGATATCTATAAGGTATGCAACGGTAGAACTTACGACAGCTATACTTTTCATATTAACTTATTTTCAATATGGATATAGTATTTATCTTGTAAAGTATTTAATACTTATCCCTTTTTTAATAGTTATTGCTATGATAGATTATGATACTATGGAGGTTTATAGCATTACGACCTGGATTGCAATAGCAATTGGAATTATTTCGCTGGGAGTGAATTTTTATTTGGGATATCCAGTAATTGACTACATGTATGGTGGTTTATTAGGTGCAGGAATCATAACTTTTATCATTTTAATGTCAAAGCTTATTTTAGGAACAGAGGGTATGGGTTGGGGAGATGTAGAAATTTGTGGTCTTTGTGGATTGTTTTTAGGATTTAAGTTAACGCTTGTGATGATATTTTTTTCTTTTATAATTGGAGGAGTAATTGGTGTTTATTTATTGAAGGTTAAAAAGAAAAATGGAAGATCTGAAATGGCATTTGGTCCATCTATTATAATGGCCACTTTGTTTATGATAATTTGGGGAGACAAAATTTTAAATTGGTACTTAGGTACATTCTATAAATATTAATATAAAACTTTAATTGGAGCTAAGGATACTCGTATAGAAAAAGAAATTGTTAGAATATACTGAATGTACATATTGGCTAATTTAATTAAAAGTTGTATAATAAGACTTAACAGAAAGTTTATGAAGGGTTGATAACATGCAAAATATATTACACAGGTTGAAAACTAAGTTTAAGAAAAGATATGTTAAGCCAAAGAGAAGGGATTATCTTCAAAAGATTTATGAGCGAAATCCTACTACAGGAAATTACGTTATACAGGTAGGTATAGATAAGTATACTGATATATTCAATGACTGGGACAATGCCCCATTTAGAAAAAGAGATATGGATCCAGATTTGGTAATTTTTCTTGAGAATTGTTTTGAGGAAATTCCAGAAAAATATGGAGTGGATATATGTTTTTATTTACCAAAAGGTGAAAAAGACATAATCAGAGAAGAATCATTAATTGCAGGAATTAAAACCTACTATTCCTTTTATTTACATCAAGAAATTAAAATATTAAAGAATAATTATCATAAGATATTTAAGTATGTACTCATAGCTTTTGGTCTACTATGTGTATCTGTTTTTTTAGGTTCAAGTGGTGATAAAAACATAATACTTGGAACTATACAACAAGGGTTTAACATAGGTGGATGGGTATTTTTATGGGAAGTTATTTCCATGGTATTTTTCCCTGGACGTGAAGTTAGTTCTGAAATTAGTAAATACCAAAGATTTTTAAATTCATTAATTTATTTCAAATATGGTAATGAGAATCCATAATTTTAACAAATAATAAAACTCTATGAAAATATTTCATAGAGTTTTATTATTTGCTAAAAAATTATAAAAAAATTATTAATTTAGTCCTATTTTTATTTTATAATTTAAATGATTCGTCTAAAAATGTGTATTTAGGAAGACCATTCTCTATTGTTACTTTTGGTTGACCCATAATTAATGGAAGTGTGTATTCATAAGCGTCACGAGTAACATTGTTACCTTCTGCATTTATCCATTCCTTAGGAAAATATTTAATTTTATTTGCGACTTTTGAAGTTTCAAGCGCAAAGGTTTCTGATGTATATGGCGAATTTGAGACCCTTTTTATACCTATCATATTGCCGCTAATTCCGTTAATAGAGTACTGCGCTGCAGCTTTGCCTACCTCAAAAGCCTCATCTATATCTGTTTGGGAAGCACAATGCATAGAACAACGTTGAAGTGTGGAAAGTTCTAAAACTCTAACTTTCTGCGCTGTATTGGTATTTAAAATTAAATTTTTCAGGAAGCCACATACGCCACCTAACTGGGTATGTCCAAACTTATCATGACTAGTGCCTTCTGCCTCGCCTATAAATTTACCTTCTTTAGTTCTAATGCCTTCAGATACTACTACAAAAACATGATTTTTTTGAGTAAGTTTTTTACTTACATCTTCTATAAATTTATCTGGACTAAAAGCGACTTCTGGTAAATATATGAAGTCAGCAACTGGATTGCCGTTAATAGTTGCAATACATGCACTTGCTGCAAGCCAACCTGTATCGCGTCCCATAGTTTCAAGTATGAAGACCCCTTTAGGGGAGTATACACTGGCGTCTAAGAAGTTTTCAAGAACTGATGTCGCGATTAATTTAGCTGCACTTCCAAAACCTGGTGTATGATCCATAATTGGCAGATCATTATCTATAGTTTTTGGTATGCCAATAAATTTTACATCTTTATTGTGAGCGTTTGCATAAATACTAAATTTATGCACAGTATCTTGAGAATCATTTCCGCCAATATAAAAGAATGTTTTTATTTCATATTCTTCTAAAATTTCAAAAATTTTTATATATTCCTCATTGCTTTCTTCAAATGATTTTAACTTATATCTACATGAACCAAGACCTGAAGAAGGGGTATACTTTAATCCTTTAACTTCATCGTAATTAATGTCAGATAGGTTTACAATATGTTTGTTTAGAATACCTTGAATTCCGTTTATTCCGGCATAAACGTTATCATAATAATTAGAGCTAATGTTTGATTCGAGTACACCCATAGCACTAGCATTAATTACAGACGTTGGTCCTCCTGATTGCGCTACTATACAATTCTTCATATGATAAATCTCCTTTAAAAAGTATTTAATTATAATAATAATTAACTTATCTATTAATTATTATAAGGTAGATAAAAACAAATAACAAGAATATCATTTCAAAATAAAAATATTGCTTAAATTCAAAGACTAATTATAATATTAATGATAAAATATATCTATAATATTTTAAAATTTCTGCTAAGTTTTGTTATATAAAATCAGGAGGGATATAATGCCAATCAATAATATAAACCATAAAGAGGTACATCAGAATAACATAATTTTAAAAGAAGTTAATATAAAAGGAAATTTGTGTGGAGAATTTGCGGAATATACTATTGAACATATATATGAGAACAAAGGAAACAATGATGTTGAAGCAATTTATACGTTCCCTGTTCCAGACGGAGCTGTTATATCGGGCTTTGAGGCAGTAATCGGTGGTCGGACTATAAAAGGTCTAATACAAGATAAAGAAGAAGCAAATAAAATATATGAGAATTTTAAAAATAATGATAATAATTTTTTTGTGATGGAAGAATTTAGAGATAATATAATAAGAATAGTTATTGGTAAAATAATTCATAACGAGATTGTACAAATAAAAGTATCATATATAGAGGAACTTAGTTATGAAAATAGAAATTTAAAATTAATTATTCCAACAATTGTAACCCCAATAAATCTTTCTAAGGAGAGTAAATCACCATCTGGTGAAGATGAAATCATTAATAAAGATGATAATTACAAGTTCACTTTAAGTTTATTAGTTGAATCATTAACAAAATTAGAATTTAAGTGCTCTTCTCATAAATTAAAAATTGAATACGAAGAAAATAATTTATATAAAGTGACGCTCGCTGAAAAAAATCAAAAAATGGATGAAGATTTAGAAATAATACTCGAAGAGCAAGAAAAGTTAGAAACTACAGGAATGATATATGATTATCCAAGAGAGGATAAAGGAATTTTATATTTAAGATTCATTCCGGAAATTGAAATAGATCAAATATCCTCTGGAGAAAATTATATTTTTCTTCTAGATATATCAGAGTCTAAGGGAGGAGGAAAGTTAATAGAGGGTAAAAATGGACTTCAGCTATGTTTAAGAAATTTAGTAGTAGGAGATACATTTAATATTGTTGCGTTTGGAGATAAACTTCATTATTTTTCAAAAGAGATAAAAGTTGACTTTAACGAAGAAAATTTAAGTAATGCTAGTAAATGGATTAAAGAACTTAAAGCTGAAAATGATGCAGCTATTTTTGATGCAATAAAATATGCTCTTCTTGATAAGGATGATAAAGAGGAAAATATTATATTTTTATTTACAGACGATGTAGTTTATGATGAAAAAGAAATATTAGATTTTGTAGAAGATAATATTAAAGAAAGTAGAATATTTCCTTTTGGAATAAATACTTCTGTAAATAGTTATTTTATTAATAAATTAGCTCGTATTAGCTATGGAGCTGCAGAAGTTATAAATCCTGATGAGCGAATTGAGGATATAGTCCTTAAACAATTTAATAGAATTAAAAATCCTATAATTACAGATGTTGAAATAGATTGGGGTAAAATGAAGGTTGAAACAACATTTCCAAGAACTATTGAATATATGTATGATAAGGAGCCGTTTTCTATTTTTGCTAAAATTAACGGAGATGTGGGCGGAGTTGTAATATTAAAAGGAAAAGTTGGGAAAAATAGAATTCAAAGAGTAATTTTCCTTAACGACTTAGAACTTGAAGAAAATGTTAATTTAATTGAAAAAATGTGGTATAAAAAAAGAATAGAATCACTTCAACATAGAGTTAAATATGAACGAGGAGAACTTCAAGAAGCAATGAATAATAAGATTGTTGAAATCTCTAAAAATGTTGGTATAATATGTAAAGAAACAGCATTTATTCTTTACGAGGAAATGGAAGATCCAATAGTTGGTATAAGAATAAGAGAAATTTTACCTGTTAAAACAACAAAAAGGTTGGAAAATTTTTATGGAGAATTAGCTCAGGAATCTGAATCAACATCATTTTATTATAAGGATGTCTCAAAGAAAGAAGAAGATAATGAAAATTATAAAAACTATAATAAGAAAGAATTACTCAGGCTTTTAGCATCTAGTCAATTTGCTAATGGGGCTTTTGGTATAAATGCTAATGATACCTTAGAAAATAATATAAAATATACAATCAAGACAATATTGGCATTTATGATAGGAAAAGGAGACATTAAAATATATAAGAATCAATTAAATAAATCATTAATGTTTTTAAATAAAACATTACAAGATATTAATTTAATTAATGAACTAAATTTAAACAAACAAGATTATGTAAGTTTATTATTAGTTTATAGATTATCAATAAAAAAAGATGTAGTTTCATCTTTCCACAAAAATAATATTGAAAACAAAATTCAAGAAATTGAAGAAAAATTTAAAGATCAAAATCTTAGTGAAGATGAGATCCAAAAGGAATTCATTAAAGGTATAAAGCTAGAACACAACAGTCTAACTGAAGGGAATAATCAATATAAGGATACATTTGATTTTATAATTAACACTACAATTTTAAAAAACATTTAACGCTATTTCATAAGGAATGAGAGTAATGACAACTGAAGGTATAAAAAAAATAAAATATTATAACTCAGATATAATTAGAAAAAGAAATAATATAAGAAACCTATTTATTAGTAAATCTAAAAATGTTAAAACAGGTAATATACAATGTATGGCAATTGACGATCTAAAAATTTTATTTCATTTATATGATGAAGAATTTTTTAACAGCTATTTTAGAACCAATTTTAAAGGAACTTTAACTTTTTCATTATCTACTAGGATGACATCAGCTGCAGGGAAAACTATATATAGTAGAAAAATAAAATTATTAGAAGAATCAGAAGAATCATACGAAATTAGAATGGGAATAAAATTTTTTTATCAATATTATAAAGTTGAAAGAGATAAAATTGTATCTGGAATAAAAACAAAAGATTCATTAGAGGCATTTCAAATAGTATTTGAGCATGAATTATGTCATTTGATGGAACTACATATTTATAAAGAATCTAGTTGCAAAAAGATTAGGTTTAAAAGTATGGTTTATAATATGTTTGCGCATACTGATGTGGTTCACCAATTGCCGAGTCAAAAGGAAATAATATCAGAAAAATATGGATTAATAATAGGACAAAAGGTAAGTTTTTTGGATGATGGTAATAAATATAATGGTTTTATATATAGAATAAACAAAAGAGCAACAGTAATGGTAAAGGATAATAAAGGTTCTTATAGGGATGAGATGGGTAATGTATATACTAAATGGTATGTACAATTTGGCAAACTTAACTATTAGAAAGATATATATACTATTTTATTATATATGATATAATTTAGTAATAATTGATACTAAATTTTGAATTATCTTTAATTAAATTATTATAATACTTTAAGGTAGGTGGCACAAATGAAAAAGTTTCTATCAGTAATATTATGTAGTGTATTAGTATTTACATTAGCGGCTTTTGGGAAAAATGAGGGAAAAACTACGAGTACAAAAGGTCAAGTAAAACAAGAACCAAAAGTCGTAACTAAAGTTGAGACTCCAGTAGTGACAACAGTGGTACCTAAAGTTACACCTATAGTTAAAAATGAGAATATAAAAAGTAGAGAAGTCGTATTATATTTTAGTGATGATCAAGCAATGTATTTTGTGGGAGAGAAAAGAACAATAGTTTCACCTACGGCTAAGTTAATTGTCGAGGAATTAGTAAAAGGACCAGCTACTAAAAGTGGTAGCACAGCAAAAGCATATGCAACATTGCCTACGAATCTACAAGTGTCAGACGTACAAATAAAAGAAAACATAGCTTATGTTGATTTAAAAGCGAAGCTAACGGTGCAAGGTTCAGCAGGAGAGCAAATGGCATTATTTTCAATAGTGAATACATTAGTTTTAGATAAGGAATTAGGGATTAAAAAGGTTCAATTCCTTCTTGCTGGTGAAAAGGTTAGTACTATCGGTGGTCAATACGATGTTAGTGAACCTATGAGTGAAAATAAAGAAATGATGAAATGATATAAAGTAGGTAATAATTCTATAGTTTTAATATAATGTTAAAGGCAAGTTTTATACAAGGTACAGCTAAACAAATAACAAATAAATATGCTAGCCTATTTATTTTGTTATTTGTTTTTATGTACCTAAAAACTTGCCTTTTACCCTAGGGATTTTTTGACAACGTAAAACGATTTTCACTACAACCCATACACATACTTACACACCTATATTTTATCTTTCGATAGCATATAAGCATTACAGCACATATATACATCTTCGCTCGACAATATGAAACCCCTTGGGAGCTAAAAATAATCTCTCGACCAAGAAAAACCCCTAGTCGTATAAAAATCACATTCACATAAATAACAAAAAAACAATGCTAATTTATTTTCATGTGTCTTAATAAAACCTGCGGAGACCCATATCATCTTAGCTCGAATATTACACATCCGGGAGAACCATATATATACAGTTGGGCATATATACAGCTGTTAAGAACCCATAATAATCTTCCCTCTGGCATATAAAAAACCTTAGCAGATCTCGTATACTCCTTTGGCCGAATGATTTAAAGCTATTTCAGCCTACAAGCACTCTAGACTCAACCATTTTATATCATCTACTAACACTATTGTATGCTTTTTTTTATTTATTATACTAGTAAGTTTTACAAAATAATGCTATTCAAAAGACTAATTTTTGAATAGCATTTGTAACATTGTATTTATATATATGTTTGGATTTTATGGTAAAATATATAATAGGTGGTGGAAAAATAATGAGTGAAACATTTCGATTTATTCATGCTTCAGATTTGCATTTAGGATCTATTCTTAATGTAAATGGAAAAACACAAGAAGATTTACAAGAATTATGTAAAGATGCTGTATATGATGGATGGGAAAGAATTTGCCTTCGAGCAATATCATTAAAAGTTGATTTTATATTGATTTGTGGAGATGTTTATGACAGCCATTTAAGGTCGGTAAGAGGAAACAAGATATTTATAGATCAATGTGCACGATTAGGCGAAAAAAATATAAATGTATATGTAATTTATGGAAATCACGATGTTATGAATGGCGCCGAGGAATTATTTTCGTTGCCACTCAACTTGCACATAATAAGTTCTGAAAAAGAAGAAATTTTTGAGGTATATAAACATAATAAAGTTATTGCAAAAATCATAGGAAGATCATATAAACATCGATCTGAAAAAGAAAGAATTTATGAAAATTATTTATTAGATAATGATGTTTTTAATATCGCAATGTTACACACTGCTTTAGATGGAGAAAATAAAAATTATATTCCTTGTACTTTGAAGGATCTTAAAAGTGTTCCAAATATAGATTATTGGGCACTTGGACATATTCATAAACAAAGCATTGTAAATGATATTAAACCTATTATAGCTTTTTCAGGAATTCCACAAGGCCGTGATATGGGAGAGCAAGGAGCCTGTGGTGTTTATTACGTGGAGGTAAGTAAAAAAGAAGTTGTACGTATGGAATTTTTACCTATAGCAACAGTTGAGTATAAGATGGTAGAGATAATAATAGGTGATGATAAAAAAATACAAAATTATAGTGATTTGATCCTATCAATTAATGATGTTGTAAGTAATTTATCATATGAACTTCCTGAAATTCCGATTGGGATAAAATCTTCAAATGAAAATTTATTAGCTGATTTCAAAGGATATATTATTCGTTTGGTCATAAGAGGAAGAACAGATATGCATAATATAATAACTCATATGACAGAGGATGATTATAAACAACTTTTAGAAAATATAAACAAAGAAATAAGTTCGCAAAATTATTTTGTATGGGTAGATTCAATAATATTTAGGACATTGATGCTTAAAAATTTTGAAGAACTTAAATTACAAAATCCTATTTTTAATGATTTAGAAGAAGTAATTGGATTATATACTTCGAATTCTGAGCTTAAAGAGGAACTTGTAAAAAATTTGGGATCGATTTGGAAAAAACAAATTTTTACTGAAAATAGAGAGGACGATAAATTTGATTTTGATGAAGATACAATTTCAGATATTATAGCGCAAGCTAGAGAATTGCTTATTGAGAAATTAACAGAGATTTTAGAAATAACGTAGGGTGGTGAAAATTTGAAAATAACGCAGCTAGATATTAGAGATTTTGGAGTATTTCAAGGTGAAAAGATAGAAAAACTAGGGGATGGAATTATAGTTGTTGGCGGAGCAAATAGGTCTGGTAAAACTAGTTTGATGCAAATACTTAGAAATATACCTTTTGGGTTTTCGAAAGGTAGTACGCTACCACCACCTAAATTCCAATATGATGTAAGATGTGATTTAAGTTTAGATGATGGAGAAGAAGTAAATGTATTATTAAAAGGGTTTAGTAATCCTGAAATAGTCTATAAAAATGAACAAATCAAAGCTTCTAATAAAGGCTTGTATGATATAGATAAAGCAACTTACAAAGAGCTGTTTACAATAAGTCTTGATGAGCTTAATAAAAGCTCAGAAAAGGAAGATAGTAATTTACAGGCAATGCTTCTAGGGGCGGGATTTAAGCATATTGTGAAAATACCTGGAGTGGTTAAAGAACTAAGACAAAACGCTAATGTTATTGGTGGTACTAGAGGAAATCCGACTACTAAAATGTTTAAACCATTTGAGGAAAATATTAAAAAAGGAGTGGAGGGAAGAAAGAAATCTTCACTTTTGTTATCTGAATATATGACAAAGAAAAATAACTTGTCACTCCTTGAGGAGAAAATAGTTTTAAAGGAAAAACAACTTCGAAGGGGTGATAATAATATAATAAAGTTGGAACTTTTAAAACATAATTATGAGCTTAATAAAAAAAAGAACAATATAAGTTTAGAACTTCAAACTTATTCTTTTAGTGACAATTGCGTGAAAAATTATAACATAGAGAAAGCAAAGAACTTAAAAATTCAGTATACTAAAGAATTGGAGAAGTATAATACCGATAATTATGAATTTCAAAGGGAAACATCGAAGGATGAACTTATTAAAGCAATTTTGCTTGAAAATAAAACAATGATTATCAGTTATTATACTGGGGTATCAGGTATTAAGGAGAAAAGTAAGAATCTTCAATGCCTTAAGAATGAATATTATGATAAGGCCGATACTCTAATGAATAAAATAAAAAAATCTAACAGTAATTGGACTAGTTTTGATGATATAACAGAAGTTAGTTGTGACGATGTGCAACAGCATATTTTAACTCAAAATATTGAGAAGTATAAAAAAATAAAAGGTGATAAAATAACTCTGGATAAAAATATAGAAGACTTAAAAATAAAAGAAGAAATTTTACAAAAAGAAATAATACCTGAGTATTCTATAACTTATATGAAAAAATATTTCTATGTCACCATGTTCTTTATAATTATAGGGGTTGTGCTGTTTTTTACAGATAAAATGCTGGGATGTTCAATAATAATACTTGGAGCAGTAGGTACAGCAATATATTTGTTTATAAATTATTCTAATAGAAAATCACTCATTGCTAGAAATGTAGAGATTAAAGCTCAAGTGGATAGTATAATAGTTAATGATAAAATCAATTTCCATGAAACAAAAAAATTAGATGTCATGCTAAAAGAATTAAATAACATAATGGATGAGTATAGGGATATTCTAAAACTGGATGGACAAGTGTCAGCTGATGGTATAAAAGATTATTTTAAAACAGTATCATATTTAAAGGATGAAATATTCGAGTATTATTTGTTAAAGAAAAAGTTAATGAATCAATTCGATGATATCTGTGAGATATTAAAGAATATTGATAATGTTATCAATAAATTTAAAAACTTTAACAATAAAAGTTTACACCTAGTAAGTGCTCAAAAAATAAGTTTAGCTAATGTTGAAAATGTTTGTAGTGATTTATTACTGAAAATACAAACTTTATATAAGTATATAATGTTACTAGAAAAAACTGATATGAGTTATTCAAAACTTAATATTCTAGAAAAAGAAATATTAGATTTTCTTTGTAAAAAGGGTACAGAAAATCTAATTTTAGACATAGAAAAGTATATTAACCGTGGAGAAGAGTATATGAGATATAAAAAGCAGCAGAATGAATTTGAAATTATAAAGGAAAAATTATTGCAGTCGGTAAATAGTCAGCGTATAAAAGATATATTATATAATGAAAACAGTGGGTTTGTACAAACTGAGAATGAAAGTGAAGATTTGTTGAATATCTTTCAACAGTTATACACTCAGTATGTTAGTATTGAGGAACTTAATTCTGATTATAAGAGTTCAAATGTTGAAAATAAAGAATTAATAAAGCAGCTCGATATTTTAAAAAATGACAAGCGAACATTAAAAGATAAGCTCATGGCTTTAAACTCAGATGAGATGGTATTACAGTATGAGAAAGATATTATAGAGGCAAGAGGAAAGTTAAGACCACTTGCAGAAAAGTATGCTGTATATAATACGGCAGCACTATTTCTAGAGAAAATCAGAGAAAGATTTTTAGAAAATACTAAGGATAAATTGTTAAAAGGGGCTAGTAGCATCCTAAGTGAAATAACATCTGGTGAATATAAAGATATTATGCCGCGTGATGATTTAATGCAGGGAGATTTTAAAACAAAGTTATGTGATGAGAGTGTAAAAGAGAGTTCGAAAGAGTTAAGTCGTGGTACAAAAGAACAATTATTCTTAGCAGTTCGTATAAGTAGAATAAAGGAGATTAGGCCAAGTTTGCCAGTGATTTTTGATGATTCTTTTGTTAACTTCGATGTAGCACATACAAAAAATACAGTTAAAGCATTAGTAGAATTATCAAAAACAAATCAAATTTTCATTCTTACTTGTCATGCAACTTTAGTAGAACTAATAATGGAAAGGGCATCTACTGCTTTATATTTTAAATTAGATAAGGGGAAATTTTCAAAAAGTTCAGGTGTTAATTTAAAAGAATATCTTAAAGAATTGTAAGTAAAAAGGGTGCCACTAAAGAGTTTTATACTTCGTATAAAATCATAAAAACATTAGGAAAAATTTTATAAAAATGTGAAATTACTATCTGAGACTACTAAATTTTCTTTGAAATAGATCTATAGAAATGGTATAATAGATTGCTTAAAGCAATTATTTAAGATATTTATAAAAGGGTCATTATTGCAATTAAATGGAAAGTGAAGTGGTAGTTATTAGTAAGGCGTTATTTATTACAGAGAAACCAAGTGTTGCTGCGGAATTTGCCAAAGCCCTAAAAATAAATGGTAGAAAATCAGATGGATTTATAGAGTCTGACAAAGCTGTAGTAACTTGGTGCGTTGGGCATCTTGTTACTATGAGTTATCCTGAAAAATATGATATTAAGCTTAAAAAGTGGTCATTAAATACTTTGCCATTTTTACCTAAAAAATATAAATATGAAGTAATAGACGGAGTTAAAAAACAATTTAATATAGTTAAAAGTCAATTAGTTCGCGAAG
>NZ_CALEVF010000207.1 GCF_937920395.1 uncultured Clostridium sp.
TTAATGCTGGTATAGCAGGCGCTAAAAGTGTACTTGGTGTAGATATATCTGAATACGCGGTAGAATTCTCAAGAAAAAATGCAGAACTTAACGGCCTTGAGGATATTGTTAAATTCGAATGCCACAATGCCTTTGATATATTAAGAGAATGGTCAAGAGAAGAAAAAAGGCAATATGATGTAGTAATACTAGACCCTCCAGCTTTTACAAAATCTCGTTCCACAATAGATGGAGCAACAAGGGGCTACAAAGAAATTAACCTACGTGGTATGAAATTAGTTAAGCCAGGTGGATATCTTGTAACTTGCTCTTGCTCTCACTTTATGAAACCTGATATGTTTGCAGATACTATTGCTGATGCAGCTCTAGATGCTAAAAGAACATTAAGACAAGTAGAATTTAGAACTCAAGCAGCAGATCATCCAATACTTTGGAATTCTGATGAATCTTACTACTTAAAGTTCTACATATTCCAAGTGGTATAAAGTAAAAGAAATATGTCCGTATGACATTCACCTGCATGACTTGCAATAAGAACTTGAATTACAAAATCCCATTAAGGGCTTCTAATGTTTTGTTCATGTAAAATTCTCTGACGCTCACATTCGGATTCCTGCCTCAGGTTTGCTAGCCTGACGTCCTGTCAGGCTCACGAGAATTTTTCATTTACGAAACAAGAACTCCTAAATGGGATTTCAATATTTCTGCTTTTCTTATTGCAAATCACTTCCGGTGAAAGTCATACTATTATGTATTTACACTAAGTTATATCTAAGAGTCTACAGATAAAAAAATTAGTACTGCTAATGCTTGTTCAAATGCATTTTACGTAATATATACTTTTTTATTTCTTTATAAACCACTTAATATCCAATCCCATCTGTATAATCTACTTATAATATAGTTCCATCTTTATATTCTGGAACAATGTCTATAATATCCTTTTGACAGCAATATTCTAAATCTGAAGAGAGTCCTAACTTCATAATTGTTTTATAGTGATTGGCATATTTTATAAAAGTATGAATATCTTCATTGTTTTTGTATATGTAATGAGAAGTTACGGCTATGTCTGAAAGCTTTGCCTCTGATAGTTTTAATACACAATCTATTATATACCCACTACATAAAAAATCATCTATAGAAAATTCACCATAAGTCCCCGCATTAACTATTACTACATCCTTATTTAAGGATACTATTCTTGTTGCAATGGCTTTGGCATTTAGCATTGACCCTATTAGGATGTTACTAGCCCCTCTGCAGCCTTTTATAGCTTTAGTCCCATTAGTAGTAGTCATTACAAGTGTTTTGCCTTCAATGGACTTTCTGGTGTATTCAAGTGGAGAATTAGAATAATGAAAGCCTTCTATTTTCAATGCATTTCTCTCCCCCCCAAGCATAAACTCTTCTTTACTATTTTTAACAATTTCAGATGCATCCTCCACCGTCAAAACAGGAATTACACCCTTACATCCATTATTCATTGCAGTAACTATTACGCTAGTTGCTCTAAGCATATCTATTACTACCACAATCTTATTTTTTATTTTTTCCTTTTTTATATCATCAGCAGAAATTATTATATCTATTTTCATATTCTCTATCCCCTTTTCAATTATAATGGTTCGATGTTACCTAACATAATTATAACACCATCATTTTCCTTATAACAAATAAAAGACTTCATAGGGAGTTTAACTATCCCTATGAAGTCTCTTTCATTACATCACCACAGGTGATGCCTTTTTGCAATATTACTTTTTTTCTTAGTTAATGCTATCAAAAGTATTCAATCAATATATACTTTCGTTATTGCATATCTAAGAAAAAAAGTTACTCTACCTTATTTCCCTTCCATATCAGAAAGGCTATAAGAAATACTGATGCATCTTTGAAATTTCTAATATCAAAATTTGTTTCTTTCTTAATTTTATCCAGTCTATAAATTAATGTATTCCTATGAACATATAACTTTCTAGCTGCATCACTTATATTAAGACCACAATCCACAAATTGCTCAATAGTTACAATCATTTGACTATCAAAAGCATCAAATTTATCTTTTAACATATATAACAGTTCTTGCTTAATCTTAGGATCTATATTGTATACAATTTTTTCAAATAACATCTTATTGTAATTAAATATATGATCTTTTATATCAAATTTTTTACCAAATATCATGCACTCTATTGCATCATTATATGCTTTCTTAATTCCCTTTATATCATAAGTTATATCACCATAACTCACATAGCATTCACAATACAAATCAGATGATATAGATTCCTTAATACTTTCTATATGTTGCTGGACTTCAGAAAATTCACCAATTACGATTATGATATCATTATATATTAAACTTACAACTACCTCATTATCATATATTTGTTTTATGATATTCAAAGCTTCATACTTACTTCCATTAACACTTATCAATATAACATAACATCCATTTTTAAGAAAAGGTAAATTTATATTAATGTTATCAATTGAAATTTCTCTATTCTCTAAGATATCAATAACCGCTTGCTCCTTAGATAAAAAGAGTTGGGTATACTTATTTTCGATAGTATATTTGAGCAAAGCTATACAATTTTCATACTGCTTTTCTAAACTAATTATGCTTGTAACACTTCCAAGCATAATAGAAAAGTTAGTTATATGTGAATTTTTAACATCTAAGTCACTGGTATATAGTAAGTTACCATCCTGGGTAACTACATTAAATGGTATTTTTGAAGAACGACTTAAATTTTTTAAGAATTCAGTAAAATTGTACATTTTCAGTCGCCCCCTATATTATCGTGTTTTCAGTTTCCTTATCAAATATATGAATTTTATTTATATCCAAAGCAATTTTAATTTTATCTCCAACCTTAGCCATAGATGATCCATTAACCCTTACGACTATGTTTGTATCTCCTTTTGACATATAAATATTAGTCTCTGCTCCCATAAGTTCTACAACTTCAACCTTAGCTTCTACAATTGCATCTTTATGAGCCTCAATGAAAGTAGCACCATCATCGATATCTTCTGGTCTAATTCCCATTATAACAGTTTTACCTATATATGATTTTTCTCTTAAAATTTTAGCTTTATCCTTTGGAATCACTAAAGTTTCATTATCAAAAGTAATTATAATTTCACCATCTTTTTCTAAAATCTTAGCATCCATAAAATTCATTTGAGGGCTTCCTATAAATCCAGCAACAAATATATTAACTGGGTGCTCATATATATTATGTGGAGTATCTACTTGTTGAGCTAACCCATCTTTCATTACAACTATTCTTGTTCCCATAGTCATAGCTTCTGTTTGATCATGAGTTACATATACAAATGTTGTTTGAAGTTTGTGATGTAGTTTTGATATTTCTGTTCTCATTTGTACTCTAAGTTTAGCATCTAGATTTGATAGTGGCTCGTCCATTAAGAATACCTTTGGATTTCTTACTATTGCTCTTCCAAGTGCTACTCTTTGTCTTTGTCCACCTGATAATGCTTTGGGTTTTCTATCAAGTAAATGTTCTATATCAAGTGTTTTAGCTACATCAGTAACTTTTTTCTTTATTTCATCTTTTGGCATTTTTCTTAATTTTAATCCAAATGCCATATTATCATATACAGTCATATGAGGATATAATGCATAGTTCTGAAAAACCATTGCTATATCTCTATCCTTAGGTGCTACGTCATTTACGATTTTATCGCCAATATATATTTCACCTTTTGATATCTCTTCAAGACCTGCTATCATTCTTAACGTTGTTGATTTACCACACCCTGAAGGTCCTACGAAAACTATAAACTCTTTATCTTCTATTTCAAGATTAAAATCCTTAACCGCTGTTACATTGCCATCATAAACCTTGTATATGTGTCTTAATGATAAACTTGACATAATATATTCCCCCTATATGTTTGTTTTAATGATTTTCAATATAAGTATATTGTAATCCTTTAAATCATATATATCTATTCTCAATACCCCCAAAAGTGATGAAGTTAATTTGTAGAAAGATACAAATTGTCACTATAGTAATATAGAACTTGTTTATTTTAAAATTACTCTATAAAATTTTTACCTTGATATAAATCTAACTCCTTCAGTTTATTGTCTATTGCATTTAAGACTTCCCATTTTTTTAAACTCCACATAGGGCCTATTAATAGCTCCCTTGGCGAGTCACCAGTTAATCTATGAATAACCATATTAGGTGGAAGCATAGATATTGTTTTACAAATAATATCAACATATTCATCTTGTGTTAGAAACTTAAGTTTTTTTTGTTTATAGAGTTCCACCATAGGTGTGTTTTCTATAAGATAAAGTAAATGTAGCTTTATGCCTTTTATGTTTTTATGTGAAACATAATCGATTGTTTTAAGCATATCCTGAGTACTTTCCCCGGGAAGTCCAAAAATAGTATGAACCACCACATCAATATTTCTTTTATTAAGATTAGTTAATGCCTCTTCAAACTTACATAATTTATAACCTCTATTAATAATTTTTGCACTTTTATCTGAGCTCGTCTGAAGACCTAATTCTACCCACGTATATACTCTGTTTGAATATTCCTCTATGAGATCTAATACATCATCATCTAAACAATCTGGTCTTGTCGCAATAGCAAGAGCTACTACACCCTCTTGTGATACCGCTTCCTCGTATTTCTGTCTTAATACGCAAGCACTATCATATGTATTTGTATAAGCTTGAAAATAAGCAATATACTTATCCGATTTCCATTTCTTACTCATCATAATCTTTATATCTTCAAATTGTTTTGTAATAGAAAATGTCCTATTCCCAGCGAAATCTCCAGAACCCCTGTCACTACAAAACAAACAACCGCCACTACTTATAGTTCCATCTCTATTAGGACAAGAAAATCCACCATCTAAAGCAATTTTAAAAACCTTACTACCAAATTTTTCTCTTAAAAAATAATTTAAACTATTGTATCTTTTGCCATTCCATGAATTCTCCATTAGATTCTTCCTTTCTTATTTAATCATCTCCTACGGAGCTGACATATTAAAATAAATAACTAGCCCTTAGACTAGTTATCTATTTTTTAAACTTAAGTTAATTATACCTTATCTCTACAAAGCGTGTATTAATTATAGTTTTTTTACGGTAAAATCCTTTAAACTTAATTCCCATTTCCCAATAATATTTCCTTCTGCCCCATTACCATTTGATTTAGGGATTACTTCATATGTCATACTATCCTCCCCAAAAGAAGAAAATATTATTTGAACTTTTTCTATAGGATAATATTTTTCAAAATTAATTGGAATCATATCCCCATTTTCTACTTTATAAACTCCGATACATTTTCCATTTTTCTCGCTATTATATTGCACAAGTAAAAATTTTTCATCTGTTGAAAATATCATAAACTCCACTTTGCAATTAAATAATAAATCTATTGGTACTAAATCCTTTCCTATTGGTTTTTCTTTAGCCATTACTCCAGATCCACCTGATTCACCACCTTGTGATGATTGATCAACATTTCCCTGAACTTCAAGAGATTCATCGATATTGACAATACCTATAAAAGAATTTTTATTATAAGTGCTAAATGCAATTTTATCTCCTTCATAGCTAAAATTAATAGGTCCAAAAGATTTTAATGGTACCATTGTTTTGTATAACCTTGCTCCATCATTTTTTGAGTACGCATATTTAGGAATGCCAGATACATCAATAATTAAACTTGTCTTTACATTGCTTTTATCACGATATCTAATACCAGTACCTTCTATAAACGCTTCCGTTTGTTGTGTATTAGTAATTTCGCCTATTTTATATTCAGCTCCATCTTTAACAATTTTAATAGAATATTCATCCATACAAGACAATGAGCTTCCAATTGAGGTTTTAGTAACTCTCACCTTAAAAATTCCACTTTTACCAACCTCATTACTTTCTGTAACTTTATAACCTTTTATCTTCATATTACTAATCGGTAAATTAGCAGATTTACGATATAACTCCTTAGTATATAGTTTCTTACCATTTTCAAAATCTTCTTTCATTATGAAATCCATATAACTTTCAACTACATTTGTTGCACTTTTAATCTCAAAATTATTTATTTTCGTTTTCGTTTCTTCCTCTTTATTTGAACATCCCGTAATATTAACAATACAAAATAGTATTAATAAGCAACTTAAAAATTTTTTCAATATTTTCACTCCCTTCAATTCATTTTTAATTATAAAAATTATAGTTACAAAAATGATTAATATTTATAAATTAAAATAATTTATTATAATTATAGTTTCCCTCAAATTATATTTTTAATTTATATAATTAATATTTTTTATTGAAATTATTGTTTATTATCAAATAACACACATATATTTATAAATATAATCATTTTATTTAAATGTTAGCCTTAATTTAATAATATTGTGGAGGAGATATCTTGAAAAAAACAATCGGTTTAATATTTCAAACTGCGGCTGTATTTATTGGTACCATAGTAGGAGCAGGCCTTGCTTCTGGTCAAGAAATAACTCAATTTTTCAGCACTTACGGATATGTAAGTTTTTGGGGGATTCTCGTATGTTGTTTGATTTATATTGTAATAAGTTCAATTATTGTTTCTATTAGTCTAAAATATAAATTAAGCTCCTATACTGAGCTTATAACTCTCGTAAGTCCAGGTTTTTTTGGTATAATCACAGACATATTCACAAGCTTTTTTTTAGTAAGTGGTGCTGCCGTTATACTCGCTGGAAGTGGCGCACTTCTTCATCAATATTTTGGAATTTCAAAATGGGTGGGTATTTTACTTATGTCAATAATTTCTTTATATACGGTACTTAAAGATACTAAGGGATTGATAACTATAAATTCTTTTATAGTTCCAACCCTAATTACGATTATTGTAACCATATTTGTTTTATACTTATTTTTTTATAGAGATATGGTAAGTGTTACTTATATAAAACAAATTCCATCTTATAAAGATAATATTATACCAAGCCAATGGTTTTTTTCAGCTTTGCTTTACGCCGGTTTTAATATGTTATGTTGTAGTGGTGTACTCGTCCCTTTAAGTCAAGAAATCAAATCTAAACGAGTACTTATTCCTGGTGTTATATTAGGTGCATTAGGTCTAACTGTTTTATGCTATTTAATAAATATAATGCTTTTACTAAATATACCTCAAATTTTTAAATATGAGATTCCCCTTCTTTATATAACACACCGTTTTGGTATGTTAATGCAAATTCTTCTACTTTGTGTAATATTTTGTGAAATGTTTTCAACTGAAGTTTCCAACATTTATAGCGTCGGTAAAACTCTAGAGAAAAAGTTTAATATATCGTATAAGAAAGCTGTTTTATTAATACTAGTTATAGCTTTACCTGTTTCTCAAATTGGTTTTAAAACTCTAATCAAAGTCCTCTATCCTGGGTTTGGTGCAATAAGTTTTATATTTTTAATTCAATGTATTTTATTTTATAAAAAAACTGCTAAAAAGCAGAATTGACATTTTATATATCAAAGTTGTACAATTCTTGTATGTTCAAAAACTTGTATTTATAAAGCAAGGAGATAACGATGATAAATAAAAACACAAAAAAATCAGACAATTCGAACTCTTTAGACATTCTAAAAAAATGTAATTTATGTCCTAGGAAATGTTTTGTTAATAGACTTGATGGTGAATTAGGATATTGCAAAGCTTCTCAATATATAAAAGTAGCTAAAGTCTCACTGCATCATTGGGAAGAACCTTGTATTTCAGGTGAATTAGGTTCTGGCACTATATTTTTTTCAGATTGTAATCTGGAATGTGTATTTTGTCAAAATTATAAAATAAGTCACGAAGGCTTCGGAAAAACAATATCTATAAATCGTCTTAGTGAAATTTTTTTAGAGGAGCAGACTAGGGGGGCCCTCAACATAAATTTAGTCACGCCAACCCACTATGTCCCCCAGATAATAGAAGCCTTAAAACTATCTAAACAAAGCGGTCTTAGCATTCCTATTCTATATAACTCAAATGGCTATGAAAGTATAGAAACCATTAAGTCACTTATTGGATTCATTGATGTTTACCTACCAGACTTAAAGTATTATGATGACAAATATGCAATTAAATATTCAAAAGCACCTAATTATTTTAATACTGCAAGTAAAGCTATTACTGAAATGGTATCTCAAGTAGGGAAAGTAAAACTTGATAATAATGGTATAATTCAAAAGGGAGTAATAATTAGACATCTAATGCTACCTGGTTTATTATTTGATTCTAAAAAAATAATAGACTTCATACATACCACTTTTAATAATGATGTTTATATTAGCTTAATGAATCAATATACCCCTATAAATGTAGCAACTAAATATCCTGAAATAAACAAGAAAATAAACCCCGCTCATTATGATGCTTTAATAAACTACTGTTTAAATTTAGGAATAACAAAATGTTTTATTCAAGATATTGGAACTTCATCCACCGCTTTTATACCAGATTTTAATTTAAGTGGAATATAGTAAACAGCTTTCTAAACTATTTGATTTTTTAATAAATAAAGGCCCCCATATTTTTCATTATGGGAACCTTTATTTATTCAATGTAATTTGTTATATCTTGATTTTTATGAAAATTAAATTTCAAATTTTTAAAAGCAAAATATAAAACAAAAGCAAATATTACGCCTACAATCACATCTGCAAAATAATGTTGTTTTATAAACATAGTGGATAAAATTATAGAGACAGATATAATAATACAAATTACCTTTGTCCATTTACTAACCTTTTTTGATTCAAAAATATATAAAGCTATAAGCACTGAATTTAAAACATGAATACTAGGAAAACAGTTGTAGGGATTGTCCACCGCATATAAATTCAAAACCAAATTGCTAAAGAAATCTGTTCCTAATATCAAAGGTCTTGGAACATATGTTGGATAAAAATAGTATATTATGTAACATGTAATCATTCCTATATTTAAGGTTATGAGTAACTTGAAATATTTCTCTTTATCTGATATACATAAGATAACTGAAAACACTGCTATAAATATATACCAAGATACATAAGGTATTATAAAAAACCTATTAAAAGGTATAAGTTTATCTATAAATGTAAATAAGTCGTTAGTATTTCCTCTGTTTTGATTGAGAAGAGGATAAGTCAAACTTATTAATGGAATGCTTAGTGCAAATACTCCTCTTTTAATAACTTCTTTCCATTGATACGTTATAACTTTTTTTTGTAATTGTTCCATTTTTCTTGCCCTGCTTTCCTCATAATAACTATATCTTATATTTCTTTAAATCATCTTTAAATGAGCTTGTTATCTTTTTAAACTCATATATACTGTCTATTAACTTCTTAATTTCATTTGTATAGGTTGCAACACTTGTACTTACCTCTTCTGATGATGCAGAATTCTCCTCTGAAATTGCAGCTAAAGACTCTATTGTTTCATATATATTTGCAATAGATTTAGCTTCTCTATCTAAATTATTTATAGTCTCTATCATTGCTGTAGAAACAGTTCTAACAGACATTGTAGCCTCATAACTTATATCTCTTACGTCCTCTAGCCCCTTGGTCTCATTTTGCAAGATATCATATTGGTCACCAATTTTATCAACAAGAACATTTATATCCTTAACAAACTCAATCAGATTGCTATTTATTTCTTCCACAGCACTCTTAGACTGTTCTGCAAGCTTTCTAACCTCATCTGCTACAACAGCAAATCCTTTCCCTTGTTCGCCTGCACGTGCAGCCTCTATCGATGCATTAAGGGCGAGTAAATTTGTTTGCTCAGAAATTTGAGAACAATTGATACTATGTTTGTTATGTCATGAGCCTTAGTTTCAAGCTTTATACCATTATCTTTTACTCCCTTAAATTTTTCTAAGGTTTCAAGTATATTCTTACTTGTTTTATCAACACTTTCATAACTATTATTTATCTTTTCAAGAGCTTTTTCTAATTCATCTTTATTGGCATTCTCATTTTTAACAATATCTTTAAGCGATCTAATATTATCATTTAAAATCAAAACAGCATTTTCAGTGCTCTCCGCTTGACTTACAGAAGTATCAGCCATTTGCTCAACTACTACTGATATGTCCTGTGATGTATCTTTCATTCTACCAGAAATAGTATTTATATTTTGTGCAAAAGTATCCATCTCATCAGTTACACCCTTATACTCAACAAAATCTGATCTAAATCCTTTTTTATATTTCTTAATGTTTTTATATAAATCCTCATACTCATCACAAGTAACAATATCTCCATCTTCAACATAATTATTGCTATTAATCTGATCTATAGTTTGCATAATTAACTTCGCAGGTCTTCCCATTATAAAAGATGCAAGACTTGATGCTAATCCAGAAATGATAGAAAGACCTACTACTTTTAAAATATCACCTGTACCACTTAATATCACTTCGAAAATTAAAGCTATAATAAATGTAAATAAACCTACTTTACCATGATAATTATTAATAAAACCTAATGATAGAATTTTATTTATTTTATATGTTTTTTTATAATAAATATCCTTATCGAATGTAAGCTTTAAATTTAAGCTATCAGAAGTTTTTTCTAATTGTTCAATTTTAACTTTCTCATTAAAATACTCACATGTACCATCTAATAGTCCTAAAAAGTAATCAAACATTGCTCTCTTAGAATTATAAGTAAAAATAGCCTCTCTACTTGAAATAGGTATAATCCCTACCAATGGTTCTCCAAAGCACATCAATAGATATGTTTTGTTTGTTAGATATATCTTGTATTACATTTTTAACTTGCTTATCATCTATATTCTCCACCGGTGAGAATATTTTTCTAGAATTCCACCCTGCAGATTTCATCGCATCATTAACTATTTCATCGCCATAAATCTTTCTACAAGTCTTCATCCAAGTAGCTACTACTGTTCCTTTCATAATACCACTTCCCCCTTGGATATAATGATTGTACTATTCTTTGTATGTCATACCCTTATAATTAAAATAATAATTATATCTTAAACTGTATGCTATCTAGTTTTGCAATTACCTTAATATCGTTATGTGGGACTGTTTCAGTTTTTAATGAAATTCTATTGCTTATTAACAATAATTTATTACTATCCAATTTCTTTATTTGCCTTAAAACTCTTTCCCCATTATAATCTAATAATGATATAGAATTATTTTCTATCTCATGAGTCAAATGAGCAAAAGCAATATCCCCACTACAAATTCTAAACCCAAGCATATCATCATTTTCTATTTCTAAAAATAACACTTTATCTTGAGCATATCCTTCTACTTTGTTTGATATTATTGGCATTTGTTTAATACCTATAGCTTTAACTAAATCATATTTATAGATGGAAACATCTTTTAATACTGAGCTAAATGCATCATTCCAAACCTCATTTACTTTTCCAGCAATTGGTCTCTCGAGTTTTGTTCCCCTTTCCTTGGTATCTTCTATATCTTCAAAAGCTACAGATCTATCTTCGATCTCTTCTCCTAAAACATTAGATATTTTCTCTAAAAGTTTTTCATTTATAACCTTTTTGCCCATTTCTATATCATTAATAAACCCTTCAGAAACTCCAATTTTTTTACCTAACTGTTTTTGGCTTACCTCTTTTATTTCTCTTACTTGTTTAATCCTATCTCCTACTCTACTCATAATTTTCCGCCTTTCCAATTGAATATTTGTTTTTAATCATTTAATTACAATTTTACACCATTTCTGCTCTGTATAAAAATTTTTTTTAAATATTGTGATTATGTGTATAACAAAATATAAATCCTCTGCTTATAGCAGAAGATTTATATTTTGGACCATATCCTTTATTCACCTTTCTTATAAGCTTCTCTTTCTGCAACCAACTGATGCATAAGATAATTAACCGTCCAATTTATAGATGTTGGTGTTACTGCTGCAAGTATTGTATCACTGCTTTTAATTTGTCTTATGTCATCAATTAGCTGATACAATTCCTTGTCTTCAAAATTACTAAATATAAGTAATTTTTCTTTAGGTAATTGTGTATTACCATTTATTTTTTTAATATCTTGCAATACTTCCCTAATTGTTACATTTCCCATGTTTTTTTCAATTACTCTGCAAGGAAATATATTTTGTTTTACCAATAACTCATTAAGTACTTCTTTTTCAACACCAGTTAATCCATATGCAAGGATACCTTTTTCATTAATAAGATCCACACTATATCCTCCCTACAATTTAATATTTTAATATTTTAATATTTTAATATTTTAATAATTTTATTTTCATATATTTACTTTATTTTTTTTGGCTCACTGTACTCAATTCCTAAAGTATCCACACTCATGCTTTTTATTTTTTGTTCTTTATTTGGTTTATCTCTAAAATCTCTTTTTACTTTAGCTATTTCTAAAGCATACTCCAACCCTTGCGTTACTTTACCAAAAGCTGCATAACTTCCATCTAAATGATAAGAATCAGCTACCATTATGAAGAACTGGCTTCCTGCTGAATCTGAATCATTAGATCTAGCCATTGATAAAACACCTATTGAATGTTTTAAATCATTTTTAAATTTGTTAGAAGAGAACTCACCTTTTATAGAATAATCCGGTCCACCAACTCCTGTTCCTTCAGGACAGCCACCTTGAATCATAAATCCCGGAATTACTCTATGAAAAATAAGTCCATTATAAAAACCCTTGTTTATAAGACTAATAAAATTATTTACCGTATTCGGTGCAACTTCTGGATATAACTCAGCCTTTATCACTTTTCCATCTTGCATATTAATCGTTACTATTGGATTCATATATTTATCTCTCCTTTATGTTATGTACTCATAGTAAATTATATCACATTTTATATCATTTACTATTTTTTATATATAAGGACATCCTCAAAAATAATTAGTTACTCTCTACCTATTCTTAAGAATGTCATCCTACTTCAAAAATTAAATGTTTTCCTTACCAACACTTATGAGTAAACTCATTTTTTCTTGTGGTTCTTCTAATTTTATTTGAATATTTCCTCCAGGTAGTATTATCAAAGAATATTTTTCTAATATATCTATTTCTCGATTTGTATCAATATTAACTATATCAATTTCTAAATTATCTAAGTCTTCTTCTTTATCATACTTATATCCAATGTTTAACCCACCTAATGTAGTTGTATCTTTAAATTGTTTGTCATTATTTGAAATAATTAAATGCGCAGTGTTCTTATTTTTCCCAAATTTACATACCAAATGATTTATAACATATAGGCAATTATTTTGCACAGGATTATCTATAGTTATACAATTAATTTTATTTATACCTTCAATTTCCATATTAAAAGTATCCTGCTCTACGTGATACTCACTATCTTTTTTTAATTGAAACACTCTCATTTCATCACCTTATTTCTGTAGTCTCTTTGTATAGTTTATACTATTCACCTAGTCATATTATTGCTATAATTAATTTAATTTTAGATATATACATGATGTTGCTCCCTCTACATTTAATATTAATTATCTGTTTTATACAAGCTAGTTTTAACTATGCCATAAAAAATAAAAATAGTCTAAAACTAATTAAATTAGCTTTAGACTATTTTATATGTATATATTTTCTCTTAACATTCACATAATAAGATTATAGTTGTAATAATTTATAACTTAAATCTATTGTATTATCATTCGTAGATGAACTATATATAGTTACGATACCCTTTGTCTTCTTTTCATTCAAAAGATTATTACAAGTAAGTTGCCTTTTTAATTGATTCACTGTACCTATGCTTCCATCAATTATAATAGTTTTTTCTCCAACAATCTTACTTAATTCTTTTTTTATAAATGGATAGTGAGTACAACCAAGTACTATAGCTGCTACATCTAAATGGCTAAACTCCTTTAATTTTTCTTTTAAGTATTCCTTAATCTCATCGCCTTCTATAATTCCATTTTCAATAAGTTCAACTAAACCTGCACAAGGTAAAGGTATTATATTAACTTCTTTATTATACAACTTCATTAAATTATCGAATTTTTTTTCAGCTAAAGTCATAGGGGTTGCCATAATAATTACACTTTTACCCCTGCTAACTTCCACCGCAGGCTTTAGTGCTGGCTCTATGCCAATTATAGGTATATCTTTATACCTCTTACGTAATGCATCAATGGCTGCACTAGTAGCAGTATTGCAAGCGATCACTACTACTTTGACTCCCTTCTCCAAAAGAAAATCCACTGCTTTAAAAGTTAGTTTTCTAACTTCATTTACATTTTTAGTTCCATAAGGTGCATTTAATGAGTCTCCAAAATAAACAAAATCTTCACTTGGAAGAACTTTTAACGATTCCTTAAGAACACTTATTCCGCCTACTCCTGAATCAAAAAATCCTATTGGTCTTTCTCTATTATTCACATTATCACCACCATATTAAAATTAATAATTTTACATATAATTTATAAAAAACAAATTTATTAATTGGTATACAAGTGTTTATTAGTCACATATATACATTCTATTAAATATTATGTTATTAAGTCTACCCATTTAATTTAAATTATACCATAAAAGGAGGAAGTGTTATGCCTTCAGGACCTAATTTGTACAAAATTAAAGATTCAATAAGCAATGGTTTAGATGTTTTATCAAATAAATCTGGAGATTTTATTGAAATATCTAAACTTAAATATAAACTCCACTTCGAAGAAAATAATATGGATAACCTCTATCGTGATCTTGGAAAAGAATTATACTCAATTTTCAAAACTAATAGTCGCATTGATTCGTCTTTATTAGGTTACTGTAATGCTTTAAAGAAAATTGAAAATCGTATAAAAAATCTTGATAAAGAAATTAGTAAAGTTAATAAAAACAAATAAATTATACAGAAGCTAATGGTACCCTACCTTAAATGCGAGGTGCCATTAGCTTCTATTTGAAAATGTCTAATCTATATATTATTTACGTTCTTCTTTAATTTTATTATAAATTTACAACCTTTATTTATATCCTGCACTAAAGTTATATTCCCCCCATGTTTTTCAATTATTGCTTTTGATATTGCAAGCCCAAGCCCCGTGCCACCACTTCTAGAATTTCTCGTAGTATCCACGCGTACAAACGGTTCAAAAATGTTACCTTGAGATTCTTTAGGTATTCCTATTCCATTATCCTCAATAATAATTACAGCATCTTCATTATCTAATAAAAGTTTGATATTAATTGTAATACCCGGACTATTATATTTAATACTATTTAATAAAATGTTACTTAATGCTCTATCTAAGTTTTTTCTGTCGAAAGGAATTTCAACTTCATCTTCCGTAATAGTAAATTCATATAAAACACCCTTTTGCTCCATCATTGGAACATATCCAGCAATTAGTTCTCGTAAAAACTCGCCTATATCATGATTGCCTACATTTAGTTTATATTCTGTACTTTCAATTCGTGAAAATTCAAATAAATCTTGAATTAGGTCATTAGCTCGTCTACTATTGTTATTAATAACTTTTAACAACTTATTCCTATCTTCTATATCAACATCATCATTCTCGAGTAAAAATTCAGAATACCCCAATATACTTGTTAATGGATTTTTTAAATCATGTGATATATCAAGGATCATTCTTTTCCTGTTATGTTCTGCCTTTTCCTTTAATAACTTCTCCTCTTGTATCTTTTCTGCCATTAAATTAAATGCATCCTTTAATTGACCAATTTCGTTTAAAGAATTAATTTCAACCCTTGTTGAATATTGTCCATTTTTTACAGTATTAACACCTTTTAAAAGTTTTTTTAATGGTTTTACAAATATCATTGATGTAAGTTTAGAATAAAGCACCATTGTAGATACTAAAAATATAAATATTATAAATGGAAATATTGTTAAGAAGCTAAATCCATAATTCTTACGATTACTAACCTCTTCCAATTGCTTTTTATGTTCAAACCCCCACGTATAGGCATCGAATATACTGTTTGGCATAGCTGTAATTAGTATGAACTCTTTTTTTGCACCATATTTACTAGAATAAAAATAACCATCCTTTAAATTATTAGTGATCATATCATTATAATACTTCTGGGAGTATTTAAATCCCACTTTATGTTTACTACCATTTTCCATAATAATATTTAAGTTTTTATCAAGTACTTCAACATAACCCTTATGTTTTATAAAATTTGTTACATTTATATCTTTATAATTTTGCTTTATAATATACTCCGCTGTGGCACTATCTGTCGGTAAATTTAAATAATTAGAAGAAAAATAGAATAATAAAGTTACCATCGTTAGCATGAATATTGCAATTAATATAATTGTAAATATAATGTAATTTTTTAATAATTGAGTAGCCATTTTCTTACTTTTAAAGTAAACTCCTATTTTTTTTAATTTTTTTCTATTCATTATGGTGTAACTCCATTTTATAACCTATACATCTTATTGTTTTTAAATATTTAGGATTCTTAGGGTCTTCTTCAATCTTTTCTCTAATATGGCTTATGTGTACCATAATAGTATTTGAGTCTCCATAATATGAATTGCACCATACTATTTCATATAGCTGCTTTTTAGTATATACCTTTCCTGGATTTTCTAAAATAAACTCTAATAACCTATATTCCTTTGGGTTTAAAGCTAAAGCTATATCGTTTTTATAAATACAACAACTATCCTTGTCTAGCCTTAACTCTCCAACAACTATTCCAGTTTTATGAGTTTTATTAGAGTATTTATAATAGCGTCGTAGCTGAGCCTTAACACGCGCAACTATTTCGATAGGACTAAATGGTTTTATTACATAATCATCCGCTCCTAGCCCAAGACCAAGTATTTTATCAGCCTCTTCTTCCCTTGCAGTTATAAAAATCACTGGTATCTCACTAGTTTCTCTAATCTTTTTAAGAACTTTAAATCCATCAATTTTCGGAATCATAACATCAAGTAGTGCAATATCTATATCTTTATTCTCAAATATATCTAAAGCCTGAAGACCATCTTCTGCCGTGAAAATTTTATATCCTTCTTTTGCTAAATGAATTTCTAGCAATTCCCTTATATCTTGTTCATCCTCTACAATTAAGATATTCATTATGCATCCCTCCCATCTTTATAAATTGTAACCTAAAAGTTTGCTTCAACTCAAATAATATGTTAACTCATACTATTTTCCCTACTTATGATATGGTTCACCACTTATTATTCTAAATCCTCTATAAATTTGTTCAAGTAGCATAACTCTAAATAACTGATGTGGAAAAGTCATCTTCGAAAAACATAGTTTATAATTAGACCTTTCTAATACGTCTTTAGACAAACCTAATGACCCTCCAATTACAAAGGCTATATTACTCTCCCCCCTCACTCCTAAATCCCTTATGTAATTTGAAAGCTCCTCTGAGGATATCATATTTCCCTTTAGCTCTAGAGCAATAACGAACATATTATCCTTTAAATTCTTAAGTATAGAATCTCCTTCTTTAGCTTTTATTAATATCTCTTCTTTTAACGAAGCATTATCCGGAGTTTTCTCATCACTTAACTCAATTATATTCAGTTTGCAATATCTGGATAATCTTTTGGTGTATTCATCTATAGCACTTTTTAGGTATTTTTCTTTTATTTTCCCTACACATATTATCGTTATGCTCATTCTAAGTCTCCTTTAGTTTTCTTGTATAACATTTTTCATACATATAACACATTATTACTATATGCTCAAATCTCTCCTTTTATAAAACACATATGTGGTTTTTATCATTGATAAAACAATTACAATTGATAGTATTACAAAACTCAATTGAAAACCACTTCCTAATATCAAATTCTTAGCTTCATAATACTTAAACGGTGTAAAATATTTAAGATTTATGAGTTTACCATTTAAATCTATTACCATTGATAGTATATATGTAATTAAAAGAACGGCTGTTGAAATGGATGTCGCTGTTTTAGGATTCTTACTTACAGCAGCTATAGCTGTTGAAGTAAACATAAATATAAGTTGCATAACAAACATTCCAACCATTAACGTTATGATTTCACCGCTTACAGATTCACCCTTGCTATATTTTCCCACTACTACGATTGAAGAAACTAAAGTGATAATATTAAATATTAAAATATTCATAAAAGCTGCTGCAAGCTTTGCTGTTATGATTTTATTTCTTGAAATAGGTTTTGAAAATAAAAATTCTGCGGTTTTATCTCTTTCTTCCTTTGAAATTATATTAGCACCAAGCATAATCGCATGAATAGTTGCCATAAGCGCTAAGTATAAAAATAGCATTCCATAATAGCCACTAGCCTTTGACAAATCAAAAATACCTATACCAAAAAGTGTTTGCATAGATTTTGGCATTTGTGCAAATAAATCATTCATTGATTGACCAGAGGATGATAATGCAACATATTTACCCATGCCGGCTACAACCATAAATATTATACCAACAGCCCATATGATAAGTACATTTCTATGAGCCTTCATTTCTACAATAAACACATTCATAAAATAACCTCCTGTTAATATTCCTAATTATCTGTAATCGCTATAAATCACACCAGTATCTAAGCAGCATGAACATCTTTTTTAGAGTATATAAGATAACTGCTAGTAATTGCCAAAGCAATAAATACTATTCCTACTATGATAAATGAAACTTCATAACTAGAATTTTTCAAAATATATGTTGTATCAAAATACTTAAATGGTGTTATATATCTCATATTGTTATCACCTAATGTCGCTGCAAACATACCTATAACGAAAAATGAAAATACCGTCCCAAGAGATATTGGCAATACTGATTTAATTTTAGGAATTAAAACAGAAATTATAATTCCTAAAGCAAGAAACATGAGTTGAATAAAAAATAATGTAATAGAAATCATAAAAAATATTTTATAACTGTATTTTTCTGTTGCTACAAGTGACACCATAAAGCTAGAAGCTATAAAGTAAGCTACATTCGTAATTACAAGGCAACATAAAGATGCCAAAAGTTTTGATGTCATTATCGCCCTTCGAGTAACTGGTCTAGTTAAAAGAAAATCTGCAGTTTTGCCTCTAACCTCCTTTGATATAATTGAGGTTCCTAAATTCATAGCCTGAATAGCGCCACAGAGTGTTATATATAAAAACATATATGAATAAAAACCTAAAACAGAAGATATGCTATCTATAGAGAATCCCATGGCTTTTCTTATTGGCTCTGGAAAGCCTTTCATAACTTCTTTAAACGCGTCGGCTTCCTTTGAAAAAGAAGGAAACATCGTAAGAAATAGAACAACAAGAGTTACTAAAGAAATAGTCCATATAACAGTAGACTTTCTGTAAGCCTTAAGTTCATGAATAAACATATTCATATCTTTTACTCCTCCTTCTCATAATAATGCATAAATATTTCTTCAAGATCTGGTTCTTCAATCCAAATATTTTTTATTTCTGTCTCTGAAATTTTTTTTATAATAGAATTAATATTTCCACTAAATATAAAACTTGCTATATTACCATTTATCTCTAAATTACTCACTCCACTGAACTTAAAGTAATTATTATCTATTTTCGACTTCATCTCTATTTTGAACTTCTTATGATTATTTTCTTGTAATGTACTAATCTTATCAAGCTTTATTATTTTACCTTCTTTAATAATTGCAACGCGGTCACATAATCTCTGGACTTCACTTAGAATATGAGAAGAAAGTAATATTGTAGCACCCTTTTTATTCTCCTCCTCAAGGAGTTCAAAAAACTTTTGTTGCATAAGTGGGTCGAGTCCACTAGTAGGTTCATCAAGTATTATAAGTTTAGGTGAATGTAATAGCCCTTGAACAATGCCAACTTTCTTTTTATTACCTAAGGATAAATCATCTATTTTTTTATTAAGATCAAGATTCATTATTTGTGATAATTCTACAATTCTTTTACTACAATCCTTCTTGTAAAAGCTAGCTGAATACTTTAATAAATCTATAACCTTCATATTATCATAATAAAAAATTTCTGATGGCAAATACCCTATTTCCGCTCGAATCTCAGGGCCAAACTCTATGCAGTCCTTACCAAAAATAGTAGCGCTACCACTAGTTGGATAAATAAGAGCTAGCAAAGTTCTTATAGTTGTAGACTTTCCTGCACCATTAGGTCCGATAAATCCAAAAATTTCTCCTTGCTTAACATTAAAACTCACATCTGTAATCCCTCTTGATTTACCATAATTTTTAGTCAAATTCTTAATTTCAATAACATTCATTAATAAGCCCCCTTATACATGATGCGTTTTTTAAATTAATTAATAATAAGCTCTGAAGAATAATCATAGATAAATAAAAAAGTAACAAACCTTGTCCCAAAGGCAAAGTCCATTACTATCATTTGTTTGTTTTTAATTTTCTTATATAATTAAACTAAAATTATTTTCCACAACACTTCTTATATTTCTTTCCGCTTCCACAAGGACATGGATCATTTCTTCCAACTTTATCATTATTAACTACCGTTTTAGAATCTCTATATGATATTTGAATTTCTTTTCTTTTTTCTTTTGAAAAAATACCTTCCCATTGAGGAAGTTCATATAAATAATCGGCTTTTGCATCTAACATATTAAAATAAAGTTTTTCATAATCTACTTTTAAATTAACTTCTGTGTCACTTTCAGTTTCTTCTAATTGTACAGGTTCTAAAAGACTATCATTTATTCCATCAGTAAACCCCATAAAATATATGTTAGATACTTCAAAGTGTTTAGCAAGCTCTTCCATTGTACCCTCTACCTTATCTGTATGGTTTGCTAATAATTTAGTATAAATACGTCTTTCTATTTCACCATAGTCATGCCAAAACGCCTCTTCTCCTCTACGTTTAACATAATCAACCACCATATCTGTCCACTCTTTATATAAACTCATATTCTATTCTCCTTCAAATCATAATATATTTATTATATCCCATTATTATAATAAAAAATTCGCTAATATTTAAAATATACGTTTAATCCTCATAATTTAATATATTTGTTTATTTTTTACTATCTATTTCTTTAATAGTATTAATCCTTCTTTACTAAAAGGCTTAGATATATCATAGTTTCCACCTATAGTATCAATATCATTATTCTCAAGCGTCATTTTAATTTTTTTTACAGACGATAATTGAGTTAATGATGCTGCTATACTTTGAAGGCAACTTTTTTCTTTCGCCTCTGACATATTTACTTTAGCTTCTTTGCTTAAATTTACATAAGCAATATTATCTTTAATTGAAAAACTAAGCAATCTAGTTTCCCTCGGAAGTATTGGTTTTAGTTCACTTTTTACAGTAGGCCCTTTTATAAGTTCCTGCATGATAGTCTCACCAATGAGTTCTTCCTTGTTAACAAGTCTCTCATCTTTAACCACTTTCACTGTAGACCCATCTTTAGTCCCATCAAAATAAATACCCAATTGAATAAAGCCATCTTTTTCTAGAGGTAGTTTTAGATTTTCAAGTTTTTCTTTATTGGTGACGCTCTTCGCATCTTTTTCTTCGCACCCTGAAAATGCAACTGTTGAAGCAACTAGAATAGAACATAGTAATATTGGAATTGCTTTTTTCATATTTGACCTCTCCTTTAATAATTCACTAAAGTTTTGAATCTACCGAGGTAGTAATATCTATTCTTCTTAAATACAATTAAAATTCAATTAGATTACTTGGCATATCTCTTTTTGCTAAATTCAAAGAAATATCCTTACCTATATCAATATTATTTTCTTTAAGAATATTAACCACTGTCTGATAAGCCAAATCCGGAAAATTATTTGTTTTACTTAAGTGACCTAAAATTATATGTTTATGTTTATTGCTCATTGTATCCACTATAGCTTGTCCACATGCATCATTAGATAAATGACCTACATCACTTAATATTCTTCTTTTTAATGAATATGGATATGGACCGAATTTCACCATTTCTACATCATGGTTACTCTCAAGTAAAACCACATCAGCATCTTTTATTATATTCTTTACTTCCTCTGAAAAGTAACCTAAATCAGTAGCTATACAGGCTTTCTTTTCCCCAGTATATAAAGCATACCCTATAGGTGCTGCTGCATCATGTGATAATTTATAATTTGTTATGTGCATATCCATTATATCCACAGAATTCTTATTTATAATTCTTATATTATCTTCTTTTATGTTCCCTATTTTACTCTCCATAGCTTTCCAAGTGTCTTCATTTGCGTAAATCGGTATATTATATCTTCTTGAAACAATACCTGCACCCTTTATGTGGTCAGAGTGTTCATGAGTAATAAAAATACCATCGAGATCATTAGGGTTTTGATTTATATATTTAAGTGCACCTTCAATACTTTTCCCCGGCATACCTGCATCAATTAGAATTTTTGTATTTTGTGACGCTACAAATATACTATTTCCACTACTTCCACTATATAATGGACAAAAAATCATAATTATCTCCTTTAATTTAAAATTGTTATATAGTAACTCTCTTTATGTCTGCACCTATGTTTCTAAATTTTTCTTCTATATTTGGGTATCCTCTATCAATATGTTCTATACCTAGGATTTCTGTGGTACCTTCTGCTATAAGCCCCGCAATAACTAAAGCTGCTCCTGCTCTTAAATCTGATGCAACAACAACCGTTCCTACAAGTTTCTTTACTCCATCCACTGTAGCAACGCTTCCATCTACTTTTATATGCGCGCCCATTTTGTTTAGCTGTTCTACATGTTTAAATCTAGATTCCCAAATACTCTCGTTAATTATACTTCTTCCCTCTGAAACACATAGTAGTGTATTCATTGGTTGTTGAACATCCGTTGGAAAACCTGGATAAGGCAAAGTTTTAATATTTACAGCCTTTAGTCTTCCATTTGCCTTAACAGTAACACTGTCCCCACCGTCAGTCACCTCTGCTCCCATTTCTATAAGTTTTGCAGAAATTGATTCAAGATGTTTTGGAATAACATTATTTACAGTTACTTCTCCACCACAAGCAGCAGCTGCTATCATAAATGTACCTGCCTCAATTTGATCTGGAATTACACTATAAGTACATCCTGTCAATTCCTCAACACCTATAATTCTTATAACGTCCGTACCTGCACCTTTAATATTTGCTCCCATAGAGTTTAAAAAATTGGCCACGTCAACAACATGTGGTTCTTTTGCAGAATTTTCTAAAATAGTCGTTCCTTCTGCAAGAGTCGCAGCAGTCATTACATTTATTGTTGCGCCTACACTAACAACATCGAAATAAATACTAGTCCCTATTAACTTGTCAGCCTCAACATTTACTGCTCCATTTTCGATAGTCACCGTTGCACCAAGGGCCTCAAACCCTTTTATATGTTGATCTATTGGTCTAGCACCTATTGGACAACCACCTGGAAGTGCTACTCTAGCTTTTTTAAATCTGGCTAAAAGTGCACCAATCAAATAATAGGATGCTCTCATTTTTCTTACATCCTCTGTATTAGCATCTATACTAGTTATACTTGTACTATCTATTGTAACTGAATCTTTTTCTCTTTTAATTTCACAACCTAAGTTTTCTAATATTCTTTCAATACAATTTACATCTTCTATATCTGGAATATTTTCAATGATACATTTACCCTTACTTGCTATTATAGCTACTGGTAAAATTGCTACTGCCGCATTTTTTGCACCACTTATTTCCACTTGACCAAGGATACGTCGACCCCCGTTAATTACCAATTTATCCATATTTGTATCATCCTCACTATACCTTATATATTAAGTATTTTTATTTTTATACATATAATTCAATTATACCATACCTACATTATATTCTAGCACTTATTTCAAAAATGTGGTGTAATATTATTATGTTTAACACAATATTTATAATTTTTATTTATAAAACATAAAAATCACCCGCATAAAACACGGGTGATTCTTATATTATCTCATTGTCTTAAAACTACCACAGTCTGTACATTCTAGTGTTTTAGCAACACTTTCATGTTTTACAACATCAATTTTGTTTAAAGTACAAAAATTGTCATCTTTACAATGATATTCACATTCGCTTACTACACACCCTATACTATTATTATGCTCCATAAAAAACACCTCCATTTATTTACTACAACTCTATCATTAGTAATACTGTCATAATTTATGCAATAAATCAAAAACTATTTATATTAATAAATGTATACTTCTCTCATTTAACGACTTCAAATAAATTCTATTACATAAATTTACACAAAAAGTACAAATAACAAAAATTATGTTATAATAAACTTATAATTTAATCAAAATAATATTAACCAATCTTGGTTATTAATTTCACTTGGAGGACAAACATGAAATATTTTTTAGTTGCATTATTTGATGATTTATCAAATTCTATAGTTCAAAATATTCAAAGGGATATTTGTAGAAAATACAAACTATACAAAAGCTCACCTAGCCTTTATATAACTGTAAGTACTATTACAAATCCTGATGTAGATAAATTAGATGTAGTTATTTCTAAAATTCTAGCTCCTTATAAACACTTTAAAATAGGCATAAATAACAGCATTGAATTAACAGATAACTCAAGTCAAGTTAATCTTAAAGTTGAAGACAAAGGCTACATTTTTCGTATAGCAAGAAATATTACAGACACTTTAGCCTTACATGGTTTTAATGTTAAGACTGATGATGATTTTATTGATTTACGTATACTAATAGCTAATGCAAATCATATTATTAAAAAGTCTTATAATGTAGGTACCATTTCTATTGATCCGAATTTGTCTAAAGATGACTTTTTAAAATTTGTAAAGGTTTCTAAGCTAGAATTATGGAAGCAAGTAAATAATAAAAAAGAAATTTTAGTTAAAACTTATGAACTAAGAGAATACTAAAAATATATTTTAGTTTAAAGGAGGGAAAAAATGATTTATTACTTAGTTGGTATATTCGATGAACTTTCCTATGAATATATTGAGTCTATTCAAAAATCACTTTGCACCAAATATAATCTTTACAATGGAAATACAACTTTACCTAAACTTCATATAACGTTAGAGACAATTACTGATCCCGACATTAGTGATTTAGATGCTTTTTTGAAAAATATACTTAAAGATTATACTAAATTTAAAGTTGAATTAAATGGTGTAATATGTTTTGCCCCTCCCTTTAAATCTGTAAACCTAAACATTGATAACAAAGGTACTATATTTGAATTATCTAAAAATATAAACTCTACATTAAAAACACAAGGATTTGGTGTTAGAGAACATATTGAAAATTGGAATTTACATGTTTCACTTGCGAGTACAACTTTCGCGGATAGAGAATGGTCTAATAACGAATATTTATCAGCTTGTAACTTAGCTAAAGATGAAAATTTCAAAAGAACTATAACAATTAATGCTATAGAGCTTTGGAAACCTATAAATAATAATGACGAAATGGTGGTTAAAAAATATGAATTTAAATAAATTATTTGAGATGCAAAATACTTTAGACCATAGAATTGAGACTGAGCATCATCTTGAGGGCGTCCAGTTGTTTAATAAAAAAATATTGTCACTTCAAGTAGAACTTGGAGAACTCGCAAATGAAACTCGCTGTTTTAAATTTTGGAGTACAAAAGAATCATCAAGTAAAGATGTAATTCTCGAAGAATACGTTGATTGTCTACACTTTATTTTAAGCTTAGGCCTTGAAAAAAGCTTTCAAACCATTACTTTAAATGTAAAAAATACAACTCGTGAATTATCTGAGCAATTTTTAAATTTATATATAACTATAGCAAATTTTGCAACTTTATCTTCCTTAGATAACTATTCAATTATCTTTCATAATTTTTTAAATTTAGGTCTAAATCTTGGTTTTTCTGAAGAAGATATTGAAAACGGATATTTTTATAAAAACAAAATTAACCATGAAAGACAAGATAATGGATACTAAAACATTTTAATATTACAAAACATTCTGGGTAAACTACCTTAGAGGAGTGTGATTGTAATTGGGCATAATATTTTCTATAATCGCAGGTATATGTATGAGCCTTCAAGGTGTTTTTAATACAAGGGTAAGTGAAAAAATCGGATTATGGGAAACTAATGTTTTTGTCCAATTTACTGGTTTAATTTTGACTTTAATAATACTTCTTATAGCTGGAAATGGTAATTTTAAAGCAATAAAAGATGTAAATAAATTTTATTTGCTTGGAGGAGTACTAGGCGCAATCATTATATTTTCTGTAATGCTCGGCATAACAAATATGGGACCAACTTGTTCTATTGCTATTATATTAGTTGCTCAGCTACTCGCTGCTGGTATAATTGATAGATTTGGACTATTTGGAGCTACCCAGCTGAAATTTGGTATTTTTAAATTTATAGGCGTTGGCATTATGATTTTAGGTATAATAATATTTAAATGGAAAGGGTAAATTACCCTTTCCATTTAAATATTATACCTTTATTCTCTATTAACACATCTTAAAATTTTGCATAATATATATATAATGAAACAATATAGCTGATTGCGAAACTCTAAAAGATTTTAGTGAAATATCTATCTAAAATTT
>NZ_CALEVF010000208.1 GCF_937920395.1 uncultured Clostridium sp.
TATAGAGGTTGAATATAAAGTCTTAGAGAAATAAGGATGAATATGTTTAAAAAGAAAAACAAAGAAAATTTAATGTAATATTAAGGTGTAATATTAATTTTCAGAATTGTATAATATTACTTTCCAAATATGTATTTTAGTGATATAATTCATTGAGAGTAAATATGAAACATGGAATATGGCTAAAGAAAATGAGAGCCACACTATCAAGTCTATTAAGTAGTAGATTTAACTAGTGTGGCTTTTTTGTATTTTAAAGTATATCCTAAACCATTTTTCAAAGATTATGCAATAACAAAAAGTATATATTGCTAGGGATGCTTTCACGGCGCTGACAAATTCTAAAATTTATTTTATTTACAGCTGCTAAAAAGTACAAACTCGCGTACGCTCAAACATTTACTTTTTCTCACGCATCTGCAAATAAAGTAAATTAAGAATTACTAAGGCTAGTTCAAATGCATTATGCGCAATATATACTTTTGCTAGCATAATTCATGAAAAAAGAATTATAGTTAATATATTAGTTACCAATTTTGATGGCATGTTACAAAAACCAGAATGACTTTAGATTATTTTATTATCATATGCTGATAAAAATAGTAGAAAGACTATAGTGTATAAATATTATAAATGTAGGTATAGTGTAAGTGGAAACAAATTGTAAATCGTTATTCTAGTTTATTAGTTGATGGTTATTTTTTCAATTATAGGATAATATAAATATATTATGTTATTTTCATAGCTAGATAGTAGATTAAGCTACGAAGTAGATTAATCTACCAAAGTGGATTTTAAATTTAAAAATGAAAGAGGGAAATTTTAGTGAGTGAGGTACAAAAACTTAAAACGAGAGATCAAGTGGATAGTAAGTATAAGTGGAATGTGGAAAAGATATATAAAAATTCGGACCAGTGGGAAAAAGATTTTGAATTACTTAAGTCTAAAGTACCCAATATGCAAAAATTCTCAGGGAAATTAGGCACTCCTGAGGAGTTATTATCATTTTTAGAAAGTAATGTAGAAATTGAAAGACTTTTAGATAAGCTGCTTGTGTATGCGCATTTAAGAGGAGACGAAGATACAGGCAGGGCTGACTTTCAAGTTCTTAAGAGTAAAATTGATTCTTATGGCGCAGAAGTTTCTAGTGCAACTTCATTTTTTATTCCCGAATTATTATCATTACCTGAGAGAGCAGTGGATGAGGCAATAGTTAAGCTACCAAAGCTTAAATTATATGAATTTTATTTACATGATATTATAAGTCAAAAGGAGCATACTCTAAGTGCAGAGGGAGAAAAGATTTTAGCGTCTGTTAGCGATTGTTTAAGTGCACCGGGAAATATATTTAGTATGCTTACAAATGCAGACATGACATTTCCATGTATAAAAGATGAAAAAGGTGATGAGATTGAATTAACTGAAGGTAACTATAGCAATTTTATAAAATCAAAGGATAGAAGAGTAAGAAAAGACGCTTTTGAAACATTATTTTCAACGTACAAAGGATTCAGTAATACTTTAACAGCAGCTTTAACATCTTCTATAAAGAATTTTATATTTAATGCAAAAACAAGAAACTATTCATGTGCACTAGAGAGTTCTTTAGACCCAAATAATATTCCAGTAAAGGTTTATGATAATGTAGTTGATACTATAAATAACAATTTATCGTCTCTTCATAAGTATGTAAGTATTAAGAAAAAGCTTCTAGGGCTTGATGAAATTCATATGTATGATTTATATGTACCGATAGTTGAGGCAGAGGAAAATCATATTGAATATGAAGACGCAGTTAAAATAGCACTCGAGGGCATTAAACCATTAGGAAAGGAATATTTAGATATTTTTAAAGAAGGTATTAATGAGGGATGGGTAGATGTATTCCAAAACAAGGGTAAACGCTCTGGAGCTTATTCTTGGGGCTGCTTTGATAGTATGCCATATGTACTTTTGAATTATAATTATCAATTAAATAATGTATCTACACTCGTACATGAAATGGGACACTCTATTCATTCATATTATTCAAGAAAGACACAACCATATATATATTCAGGGTATGAGTTATTCTGCGCAGAAGTTGCATCTATAACTAATGAATGTTTATTAATAGATTATCAAATTAAAAATGAGAGTGATAAGAAAAAGAAATTATTCCTAATAAATCAACAATTAGAGGGAATAAGAACTACAGTGTTTAGGCAGTGTATGTTTGCAGAGTTCGAAAAAATAACACATGAAAAGATTGAACAAGGGAATCCATTATCTCCAGAGGACCTATGTAAAATTTATCATGATTTAAATGTGAAATATTTTGGACCCGATATGGTAGTAGATTCAGGAATAGATATGGAATGGTCAAGAATTCCTCATTTTTATAATGATTTTTATGTATATCAATATACTACAGGTTTTGCAGCGGCTAATTCTTTCAGTAAAATGATTGTTGAAGAAGGATCAAGTGCTGTAGAAAGATATATAGGATTTTTAAAGAGTGGTGGAAGTGATTATCCAATAAGTATACTTAAAAAGGCAGGAGTAGATATGTCATCACCTAAGCCGCTCAAGGATACTATTAAAAGATTTGATGAATTATTAGGGATGCTTGAGAAAGAAATGTAACAATTGGTAATTATATATTATTATAATTGTGTTTCACTTCGCTATGTAATTCTAAATAAATTTAAATGAATGATACAAAAAAGTTCAAACTCGATAGCACTCAAACATGAACTTTGCTTAATGTATCTTCCATTGAAATTAGTTAATATTTCAGCTCCGCAGGCGATGATTTAATAAAAACAATCTCATTATCTTAAATAAGATAATGGGATTGTTTTTTATTTTAAAATATATAGTTAGCTATTGTAATTATTTACAAATTAATGTAATATATATTTATATGCAATCGTTTGCATTAAAATACACGAGGGGGATATAATGAAAAAATTTAAGAAAATTACAAGTCTTATTATTACATTTTTAATGATCATGACAATTTCGCCTGTTTTTAACAATAAGGCTAAATCAGTTACGTTACCATTACCAGCATCTGATTTGAGTGTAACACTTGCGGGTAGTTTTATAGCTGCAAATGGTATTGGTAAAGATTGGGAACCTACAAATGCACAAACTTTAATGAAAGAGTATAAAAATGGTATTTATGAAATTACTGTAGATTTTAAAGCTGCAGTAGTAGACGGATCTTATAAACTTGCTTTAAATAGAAACTGGGACAAGGCATACGGAGATGTAAAAAGTGCCGATGGTAATAAACATATTAATGTTACTGCACCAGGAAAGGTAATATTTAGATTTAATTCAAAAACAAATGATGTATTTGATTCAATTAATAATCCAGATCAGTTTAAAAAAACTGCATCCCTTGTAGGAACTTTTGCGCAGAGCGGTGGAAAAGATTGGATACCTGCTGATACAACTTATACTTTAGACTACATAGGAGGTGGATTTTACAAAAAGACTTTTAATTTAAAGGCAGGTACCTATGACTACAAGGTAGCTTATAATGGCAACTGGGATAATGGAGAGGTTGTAGATAATGTTAAACTTAGTTTAGTAGCAGATTCTTCTGTAACATTTATATCAAACCCTCTTGAGGGAATATGTACAGATTCAATTGCTAATTCTGAAATATTAGGGTCTGTATCATTAATAGGAACTATACGAGGGCTGGGAGATAACAGTTGGGATACGACTTCTAAGGACTATGATTTTAGTAGTTTATAAGGAGATGGGAAATACATTTATAGTGGATTCTTTTCAAATGATACATTATTACCTGAGAAATATGAATATAAGTGTATTGAAGATTATACATGGACAAGTGGTGGATTACCAGCTGATAATGTTAGTATAGAAATTCCAGTGGGTGGCAAATATGTAGTTTTTGTTGAAGATAGAGCCTCGAGAACGATATTTGATTCCATAAATAATCCAGATAAAATAGCTCAAGCACTAGGACTTCAAGCGCCACCAGAACAACCAGTAGTTGTAAAAAGTCCTGTATTAAATCCGAATGGTACTATGACATTTAATTACCAAGATATAAATGCAAAACAAGTTTATATTACAGGTAATATGACCACCGATAAAAAAGAGATGACACTTGTAGATGCTAAAAATGGAATCTTTACGGTTACTTTAAGAGTAGCTGATGAAGCTAAAGATTATGAATATAACTTTATTGTTGATGGAAAGACGATTAAAGATCCATTAAATATAGCGGCCGTAGGTGAAAGTTCTACTTTTACTATGCAAAAGAATATAGGAAGAAAAGTTGTTCTTGCTGGAACGATACAAGGTATAGATGGAAGTGCAGCTTGGGACCCTGCATCAGATAAGACTAAATTAAATTATGATGGTAATGGTAATTACAGTTTAACATTAAAAGATGTTCCTGCTGGAAATTACGAGTACAAGATTGCAATGGGTTCGTGGGACCCAGAAAATTATGGAGCAAATGGTGAAGCGTTTGGAACCAACATTAGCTTAATAGTACCTATAAAAGAGGATGTAACTTTTTGGTACAACGATGATAGCCATAAAATAGTTGATTCAACTTATTATAAGATAGCTGATATAGATTTGTTAGGTACAGGCATACCAGCTAATACAAAACTTACAGATATTTCACTATCAGGAATCTATAGTGCTAAAATCACTTTGAAAAAAGGTGTTTATTCAAATGTTAAAGCAGTATTAGATGGAAAAGAGTATTCTTTTGGGAAAGTAGAAGTAACAGCTGATACAAAAGATGTAACTTTTAGTTTTGATCCAACAACATTAATGACATTTACTGATGCATCGGATAATACTATAAATCTTAATAGTATATATTTTGACTCAAGAGATATTAAGTACAAATCTCCTTATGGTGCAACGAAAGCAGATACACCGATTACCTTCAATTTAAAAACAGGAAAAGAAATAACATCAGCTAAAATTGTATTAATAACTCCAAACGGTATCAAGTTAATTGATATGACAAAAGGTGATGCATTTGATGTAAACTCTGATAAGTGGACAGGAAATTTTATATCAAATAATATTGGACAATTTAAATATTATTTTGTCGTTTCAAATGGCTCAGATGTAAAAGCTTATGGTGACGATGATGGGTTCTTTGGACCAGGAAAAACTGGGCAAATTGGAACTGTAAAATATTATGACTTAAATATATATGATAAAAACTTTAAAACTCCTGATTGGATGAAGAATTCAGTTGTTTATCAGATATTCCCTGATAGATTTTTTAATGGAGATACTAGTAATGATTATTCACAAGTACTTGCAAGAGGAGCCACTCCTTATGAATTTTATAATGACTGGTATAGTATTCCAGAAGACCCAACACTAGAATTTATTACAAATGTTGATGGATCACAAGTACCTAATCCTAATTATAAAGGTACAAAAGGTGATAATGTTTGGGCAAACGAGATGTATGGTGGAGATATTAAAGGCATTAGGTCCAAACTTGACTATTTACAAGCACTTGGAATAAACACGCTTTATATGACACCTATATCACAATCTATATCTAATCATAGATATGATGCAACAAATTACAAACAATTAGATCCACTTTTAGGGCATATGGATGAATTTGTAAAGTTAGCTAAGGAAGTTCATAAGAGGGGTATGCATTTAATCATAGATGGTGTATTTAACCATGTTTCTGATGATTCTATTTATTTTGATAGATATGGAAAGTACATGGCTAAAAACAAGCCCATTGAAGCTTATCAATATTGGTCAAGAGTTTATGATTTAATGAACTTAAAAAAGGTAAACCAGCAGCAAGCTGAAATACAGGTAACTAAGGATTTGAGATCTCAAGGGATTACAGATTTACATTATAAAGATTGGTTTGTAATAAATAATACTAAGGTTAAGGCGATAACAGGAGACACAGAGCATTATTCTTATGAAGGTTGGTCAGGATATGATTCGATGCCGGTTATCCAAGCTTTAAATGGCTCAGAGTATAACGTAAAATCTTGGGCTAATGAGATAATTGACGGAAAAGATGCTAACAGTAAATTATGGCTAAAGAATGGATCAGATGGCTGGAGATTAGATGTTGCAAATGAAGTTTCTGATGAAACTTGGAGAAACTTTAGAACAGCTGTAAAAGGACAAGGTGATGATGTTATTGTAGGTGAAATATGGACAGACGCGTCTAAATATTTACTTGGTGATATGTATGACTCTGTAATGAATTATAGATTTAGAGATGCTGTTTTAGGGTATGTTGAGAATAAAGACACTGAAAATATGAGCGCTGTACAATCTATGAATCAACTGGAGGCTATGAGAGAGCAATATCCAAAAGAAGCGTTTGAGGCAATGATGAATTTAGTGGATTCACACGATACTCAAAGAATAATCTCAGATTTTGATGGAGCACAAAAAAGTGTTAAGGCAATAGCAGAAGCACCATCACTAGCTGCACTGCAAAAGGTTAGATTAATACCATTAATCCAAATGACGTACCCTGGAGCACCAACCATATACTATGGTGATGAAGCTGCAATGCCAGGAGCCGATGACCCTGATAATAGAAGAGGAATGATTTGGGGAAAAGGAGATAAGTCAACTGTTGAATGGTATGCAAAGCTTACAAATATAAGAAATGCATATCCAGTTTTAAGAACAGGAGATATTGTGCCTATAACTGTTGATGATACAAACAAGGCAGATATAATGGCATATTCTAGAAATGACAAAAATAATCATGCGGTTGTGGCTATTAATAGAAAAAGTACTGATGTTAAAGCTTTAGTTTTGGATTCTAATGCACCTGCAGGAACTAAGCTTACAAATGCTTTGGACCCATCTGCTACCTATGTAGTAGGGAGTGATGGCAAGGTAACCGTCAATATTGCTAAATATTCAGGTGTTATTTTGGTTGCAAGGTATACTTGCGTGGTCGTAAATACTAAAAATCTAAAGGATATTTATGATACAAATTATATTGTGAAACCTTTAGTAAATATTAGTGTTGTCACAAATGCTGTAATAAAAGCTGAGGGTTCAAAAAATCAAATTGATGTTAATGCTGCAATGCTTTTAGTAAAGAATCTTCCAAAATGTGATGTAAAGAATAGTCTAATTGAAAGGTTAAACAAAGTTAAGAGATGTATACGTAGATAAGATAAATTAAAGACACCCGCGAGGGTGTTTTTTTAAATGAATTTCCCCAAAAAAGTAATCACTTTTTTCTATTACAATGTCTTTTATATAACTTTGCGAATTGCTCCCTTTAAAGTACACATATTAAATAATACAAAATTTATCTTCTTAAATCAAATTAGTATAAGTATTTTTCAATAATAATGCACCTTTTTTAGTATAATTTATTCCTCACATGTGAATATGTAAATCGTCTAAAGCCGACCGCCCTAATTTATTTAACACATACTGAAGTATTTTAGAAAAATCATCATAACCGTTTAAACTACCATTTCCTCTTGCATGTATATGAGCGAAATCAATGCATAACTTACAGTATATTTAAATTGGTTAAAAATGAAATGATTCCATATCAATGGAGTGTGCTTAATGATGAGGCTATCCAACGTAATAAACCCCTCAGAAATTCTTCTCTGAAGGGTTTATCTTTTGTCTCTTCAATTCTATTTTGAGACATCCACTATGGGATAAAATGAGATTAAAGTGGGATCTAATTAATTGAATCAGTCAAATCAGCTATAGGTTTACCAAAGTTAGGAGTTCCATCATCATTCCAATTTAGCTTCTGGGCTCTTGCGTGTCGATTAGGATCATCAAGAGAATTACCGGCTATTTCTTTATAATTTCTAGCATGATAAATCATAATATCTGATTTATTATCTTCCGAAACAGTGAAACTATTATGACCTGGCCCATACTGATTATTTTCATGATTTGTGCTAAACACTGGGGTAGGTGATTTACTCCAAGATAGTGGATTTAACAAGTCACTTGCGTCGCCTGCAGTTAAAAGACCCATACAATAATTATAATCCGTAGCACTTGCTGAATAACTAATAAATATCTTTCCGTTTCTCTTAAGTACTGCTGGACCTTCGTTTACAGAAAAACCTATACACTCCCATGGATATTCTGGTTTCGAAATCATTACTTGTTTACCACTAATAGTCCAGGGGTTTTTTAATTTTGCAATATACAAATTAGAGTTTCCATTTATGTTAGGGTCCTTTTGAGGCCAAACAAGATACCTTATTCCTTTATGTTGAAAAGTTGTAGCATCTAAAGCAAATGATTCGAAATTAGTCTTAAGTTGACCTTTTTCTAACCAATGTTCTTCTAATGGGTTAGATGATGAGTTTTCAAGTACATAAATTCTATGATCAAACATACCCTCTTTAAGATCATTTACTTTTGATGCAGCAAAATATATATACCATTTGTCATTTATAAAGTGTATTTCTGGTGCCCAAATATATGCGCTCATTTCTCCAACCACATGTTTGCTCCAAACTACAATAGGCAAGGTTGAACCTAATTCATTAAGGCTCTTAGCTCTTCTTATTTCGATTCTGTCATACTCTGGAACTGATGCAGTAAAATAGTAATATCCATCAGAGTGCTTATATACAAATGGATCGGCAGCTTGTCTTACAATTGGATTTTTATATTCTTGACTTATTGACATAATATTCACCCCGAATTAAACTATATTTATTTAACCTTTTACTCCACCAGCAGTTAATCCTTCAATAAAAGAATCTTGATAGAGTAAGAATATGATTATAATTGGTAATACTGATAACACAGATCCAGATAATACAGCACTATAATTATTGCCATAAGGTGTTAATAATGACATTAAGCCTACAGGAATTGTAAACATATCATCTGTTCTCATTTGAATTAAAGGCCATATAAAACCATTCCAACTTGTCAATGCTGATAATATTGTCATGGCACCAAAAGCGGGTTTCATTAAAGGCATCATTATTTTGAAGAATATTCCATATTCAGTACATCCATCAATTCTAGCAGCATCCATAAAGTCTTTTGGTATTCCCGAGGCAAACTGCCTAAAAAAGAATATTGAAGATGCTGATACTATGAAAGGTAGTATTATTCCACTATATGTGTTAATAATATGGAGCGTAACTGTTAATTTATATAATGGAAGTATCAAAATTTCAACTGGAATCATCATCATAAACAATACTAATACAAATATTGCATTTTTAAATTTAAAATCATACATTGCTATTCCATAACCTACCATAGAAGAAAATAGTAATGAAAATACTGTGCTTATTAGAGTAATTAGTACACTGTTTTTAAACCATTTTAGAAATAGAATACTTGGATCAGTAAATAAAGGAATATAATTTTGTATATTCATAATATTAAAGTCTAATTTCAAATTTAAGCCATAACGAAATAATTCTGTAGCAGGTTTAAGTGAAGCGAGTACCATTGCATAGAAAGGAAGTAGTGCAAAAACAGCTATAATGATAAAAAGAATAACCATTAAAAATCCTTTATGAGAGTATTTTATTTTAGATTTTATTTTTATATTTTTGGGCTTTGTCATGATTACATTTTCAGTTTTTGACATTATTATGCGTCCTCCTTTTTAAACATTCCAAAGAATTTTAGCTGGAATAAATTCAAAGTTATTACAATAAGAAGTAATACTAATCCAGTAGCAGAAGCAAAGCCTAAATTGCCATTTTCAAAACCTTGCTGATACAAGTAACCTACAATTGTTAATCCAGAATCATTTTGTGAATGATTCGACCAAAAAACAAAACTTTCAGTAAACATTGATAATCCGCCATATATACTTATTGTTAAAACATAAATAATTATTGGTTTTAAAAGAGGAATCGTTACATATCTAAATTTATTAAAAACACTTGCACCATCAATATCAGCTGATTCATATAGCTCAGTTGGTATGTTTTGTAAACCAGATAAAAAATATATAATATTTATACCAGTCCAACGCCACATTGCGAGTAATACTAATAAAGGCATTGCAGTATTTTCATTACGTAGCCATTCAACTGGACTTATACCAAATACACCTAACAATGTATTTAGTGGTGCACCTGGAGTTTCTCCAAAGATCAATCTAAAAACAATACCCGCAACAACAACTGATGTTATAGCTGGCATGAAAAGGGTAGCTCTAAAAAATTTTTTAGCTACTAATGCTTTTGAATTTAGAAACACAGCTAAAACTATAGGAATTGGTATTAAAAGTAATAAAGTCCAAAAACAATACCGTACACTATTCCAAATAGCTGTATAAAAATGAACATTAAGTAAATCTTTATAGTTTTTTAGACCAATAAATTTATTTTGACCAACACCAGCAACATCTTGAAAACTCATAATACAAGTGCTTATTATCGGATAAAAAAAGAATATGAAAAATGAAAGAATAAAAGGTAGTACAAAAACATATGGAGCATACTTTGAAGAATAAAAAAATTTATTAACAAGCGTATTTTGTTTTTTTTCCAATTAGATTTCCTCCAATTTAAAGATTAGGAGATGTAAATCACATAAATAATTACATCCCCCAATAATTTATAGTTAATTAATTTTATTTGCTTGTACCTTTATTAATTTTTACGTAACTCATCTGCTGCTGATTTCAATGCATCTTGAGGAGTAGCTGAATTTTGTTTTAATACCTTAAATAATACCTTACTATCTAATAAGGTTCCTGCATTAGGGCTTTTTTCAATACTTACTGGAGTTGCGATTGAATCTTTTAATGGTAAAAGAATTTTAAAGGCATCTTTACCATTTGAAAAATATTGTGTAAACTTGGTATCGCCAATATTTGAACTTATTTTCGTCCATGAATCCCATCTAGGTGGATCAAAACCTTCTAGATTCCAAATGTTCTCACTAGCTTTTTCAGTTCCTTTTGCAAAGAACAAAAATTTATTTGCAAGTTCAACATTTTTACCTTGAATTGGTACTGCTGTTCCTGTTCCCCCTAAACCAACAGATAAATTTTTGTTACCAGTTGCGAAAACAGGGGGTGCTTGGATTGCTATTTTACCTTTTAAATCAGGCATATTAGCAAGTAACCTGCTTGTATACCAGAATGGCATTATAACTGAAGCAGCGCCACCTTTGTTAAAAGCTCCATAGCCTTCTTCTGTATCGGGCTGTCCACCGGGAGAGATGGCAGCAATTTTATCTGTAAATATCATATTATGAAGTAATTGTAGTGAGTTTACGGCTATAGTATTATCCAAAGTTACGTTTCCACTTTTATCAAAGAGGTCTGAACCTTGTTGTCCGATCATTAAGCTAAACTCCCAATTTGCAGTTTGCGAAAAATAGCCCATATATGTTCCTGTTTTTGCTTTTACAATTTTACCTGCTGCTATATAGTCATCCCAAGTTTTAATTTTTGTATAATCAACACCTGCCTTTTTAAAAATCTCTTTGTTATAGAAGGCAACCGTAGTTCCTACATGTGTAGGTAATCCATATACTTTTCCATTTTTACTATATAAATCTAAACGTGATTGCACAAAATTAGCTTTCTCAGGAGCCACAAGAGAAGTTAAATCTGCTAGTACTGGTGTTCCTTTTGTAAAGTTCGGAAACTGACCAACCTCAATATCAGCAATATCTGGCGCTCCAACTCCTGATTTAACGGCAACTAATAATTTGTTATGCATATCTGTATAAGGATAAGTAGTTACTTTTAATTCTATAGGTTGATCGGGATGTGCTTTATTCCAACTCTTAGCGGCATCATTATATAAAGTAGAATGTAGACCAATAAATGTCCATAGATTTAATTTTGTTACTTCTCCTGATTTAGTACTTGATTGTCCACTTGTTGCAGTTTTACTACCACAACCACCTAAAATCATGGTAGCTGTTAACATAGAAATAAGCATAAAACTAAGACCTTTTTTCATAGAATCCCCCTTCTAAATTTAATAATTATATTGTTTTATTAAATTATTCTATTTCCTCCTTTAAAAAGAATAATTTTATATTGAAATGCTAAGCAAATAGTACAGCATTACAATTTCATTAGGAACAATTAGAAAACGTTATCAATTAACAAATTAAAATATTATATATTACTAAATAAAGAATAATATATATTAATAGGTTTAGGTTTATATTAATTGGTTTATAATAATATTATGGTATTATTTACTTAAAAAGTCAACAAAATTTTAAAACTTTAGTTAATTATTTCATGCTTATGTAAAACAAACATTTTACTTTTTAATATAAATAGAATTTTATTTATATGGATTTTGTTATTAAAAGGAATCTATTTATCCTTATCCTCAAAATAAAAATGGGCTTGAAGTTTTACTTCAAGCCCATTTTACTAGTTATTATTTTTCATCTATTAGTTTTTGTTCATATACAATTCTTATATTTATTCCTTGATTATAATTGCCAAAATTTTTGCCAAATATAGTTAAGCCACCCTTATGCTTAGCATCTTCTGGAATAGATAATTCTAATAATAAATCACTTTTATAATTTAAATCAATATCATTTAAATCGATATCAGAGATTTTAAGCCCGTCAATAAAAGTTCCAAATTTATTAATGGATAATAACTTGAGTAAACCATATTGATTCCAATTTGAGAACCACCAGTTAGGTGTTAAAATTCCTTTTGTGTCAGCATAGTCTCCAGGACTTGTCCAACTGCCCAAATAAATTCCGTTTAGACTAAAGTGAATATCGGAGGGCCATAAACTGCAATTACCAGGTGCCTCCGAACTTATTTCCATAGAGATTTGAATTTCAGAAAATACTTGAGCGGGTTTTAAATAATTAGGTATTCTATATTGTATTGTACCTTTTGAAAACCATAAAATATCAGCGTTTATCCTATCAGGGTCGGCAAAATAACTAGGGTTATCCACCTCGCCTATCAATTTATCTTTTGTAGCTATTCCACAAGTTGGGTGTACTTCATAAAAAGAATATTGTCCAATTCCAATTTCCAATTCATATGAGTTATCAATATTTTGTTTACCAATATCTATAATAAATTTATCCTCATGTAAATAACAAATTTTCTGAATACCATGTTTAGCAGTTAAAATATTAATTTTAATAATTCCACATTCTTCTAATTTTCTGATATGCATAGTAATTGCTCCATTTGAAAGCTTCAATTTTTTTGCTATGTCATTCATGTTAAGCTGTTTATATTCTGATAAAAGATTAAGAATTTGAATTCTTACATCTGAACTAAGCGCTTTAAATATTGGCAAACTTTCTTCAAGGTTTTTAATATGTATCATTATTTGGGTCTCCTTTATGAATATATTCAATACATGTATTATATAATATATGTATTGAATATCATACAATTATTTTATGTATTATTAAAACAAAGGAACCATTTAAATATCGAAATTAATTATCATTTTTGTTTGTGTTTATTAAATCTAAAAACATTGTTAGATTCGTTGAGTGATATATTAGATGGTTTTTAAGGCTATTTTAAGAAATTATATATGGAAAATCTGATTGACGTATTAGTTAAGAATACACCTACAATTATAACATAATGGGTATATTATAAAAGGTAAAGAAATTAAAAGACATGATTTAAAAGTTAGATGAAGGTAGAGAAATAATTGAACATCTTGAAAATTGTAGTGGATCATTTAACATTTAAGGGCATACTATTTTTATTATGGTATATAGCTTTAAATTTATGTTATTGACATAAAGGTTAGGGGAAAGTATAATATTAAAGTTGGTACTGATACTGATTTTCTTTATCAATTGATTATATATGGAAAGGATGGAAAATATGTTTAATGTGTTTATTATTACCTTACGTGAAGGGGTCGAAATCGCGATTGTTCTCGCTATTATTATGTCGTATCTTAAACAATTAGGACAGACTAAGGAAACAGGAAAAGTATGGCTTGGAGCAGGAGTTGCTGCATTAATAAGTGTACTTGCAGCACTTGGAATTTTCTTTGTATTAGGAGTAACGGAAATCGGAGGATTTCAAATAATCTTAGAAGGAGCCCTTAAGATTATTGCAGTCTTTATGCTAACATGGATGACCATTTGGATGAAGAAGCAAGGTGGTAACATCAGTGGAGGATTAAAGAGGCAGATACAGGTTGCAATAAGTCATGGTTCAACCTGGGCTCTAGCTTCTCTAGCTTTTGTTTCCGTGCTAAGAGAAGGAATCGAGACTGTGCTTTTTATTGTGGGTTCAGCACAAGAAACATCAGCTATTGCAACTGTAAGTGGCACTATATTAGGATTTGGTGTGGCAGCTATTCTAGGATATATACTTTACAAAGGAACTCATAATCTTCCACTTAAATCATTCTTTAATGCAATGAGTATACTTCTTATTTTTATGGCAGCAGGACTTTTATCTGGAGGAATCCATGAATTTCAAGAACTACACATGATTCCAGAAGTAATAGAACATGTGTGGAGTACAAAGGCAATCTTAGATCAAAAATCCACAGTAGGAGGAATGCTAAAAGCTATTTTTGGTTATGCAGATAGTCCTAACTTAGTTCAAGTGATTGTATATTGGTTGTATTTAATAGGTGCATTTTATGCTTACTTTAAGCCAAGTAAACTCAAAAACGATTAAGACATACATAAAATTTTTATTAGCATACAACACAATTTTAAAATTGTGTTGTATGCTTTTTATAAACTGTTTATAATCCTTTGGTTAGTTTTGTAAATAATATCTTTTGGATATCCCATAAATTCAAGCACCTTTATAGCGTTTCTAGTATATAAGTTATAATTATAGCTATAAATATACTTCCTATAAATAAATTATTATATTTTTTCCCATTCTTTATTCGCAATTCCCCCAAAATTTTTTTGAATTGTATAAATTGTTATTAATTTTAAGAATTAAATTTGATCAAGAAATCTTCATCTTATATCAAATACTATTAAGAATAAATATCAGAAAGTTCCACTCGAACAGTTTCATCGCTACTGCTAACTTTACAATTATATAATGTATTTTCTTTAAGTACGTTCTTAGCCGGAAGCGTAATTATAAACTTACTTCCCTTCCCAAATTTGCTTTTAACATGTATGCTACCACCATGTAATTCTACAATTGACTTAACTAAATTTAATCCAAGTCCTGTACCCTCGGTATTTCTTGAAAGGGATTTATCTACCTGTTTAAATCTATCAAATATTTTATCCAAATCCTTTTCTTTAATGCCAATTCCATTATCATTAACTGATATTTCAACAAATTCATTCTTATCTTTAATAGCTACAAATATTTCATCGCCTACATCTGAAAATTTTATGGCATTGGATATAAGATTTAATACTATTCTTACGATTCCTTCCGGATCACAAGCAATAATTTTTTCTTCTATATCTGTATCAAAACTAATGTTTAAGCCTTTAATGTCAATGGAACTAGTAACAGACATTACTACATCTTCGACTACTTCTACTATATTGTTATTTGATAGGTTTAATTTAAAGAATCCCGCTTGAATTTTTGATGAATCAACTATATCATTTATGAGTTTAGATAACCTATAGGAATTTAATTTCATTGAATCTAGGTATCTAATAATTGATTCTTTTTTTTGCTCTAACGAATTATTGTTGCAATACATTTGAAATAATTGTATACCTGAGAAAATTACATTTAATGGTGTTTTGAGCTCGTGTGAAATATTTGCAGTAAATTCTTCTTGAGCCTTATTAGCAGTTATTAACGCTTCATTAGTAATAATTAATTCGGCTGCTATTTTGCTTTTCTCTTCATTTTGAAAAGTAAGTTCTTTATTAACAATGATTAATTCAGCTGCCATATCTGCTTTCTCTGCGCTTTGAAGGGCAAGTTCTTTAATAGTAACAAGTAACTCAGCCGTCATATCTGCTTTTTCTTCACTTTGAAAGGCAAGCTTTTTATTAGCAGTTACAAGCTCAGCAGCTCTGTCTGCTTTCTCTGCGCCTTGAAAAGCAAGCTCTTTAATAGCAATGAGTAACTCAGCAGCTCTATCTGCTTTCTCTGCGCTTTGAAAAACAAGCTCTTTATTAGCAATGACAAGCTCAGCAGCCCTGTCAGCTTTCTCTTCGCTTTGAAAAGCAAGTTCTTTATTAGCAATGACAAGTTCAGCAGCCCTGTCGGCTTTTTCTGAGCATTGAAAAGCAAGTTCTTTATTAGCAATAACAAGCTCGGCAGCTCTATCAGCTTTCTCTCCATTTTGAAAAGCGAGCTTTTTATTAGCAATGAGTAATTCATCAGATTTATCTACTATCTCTCTATTTTTAGTAAGGCTTGTCTCCATTTGTGTTGTTATCTGTTTGTAAAAATTATCTTTCATAGCATATCACCTTTCATTTTATTCTTTTATTGATATAATCCAGTTTAAGTGATGTTATAACTTACATATTATTACAAATAAATATTATTACCATCTCATTCTAACACAATATATTACATTTTAGTATATTTTTGATTTATTTTTATAAACTCTTGGTTAGATTAAAGATTAAAGTTTCAAATATAAAAATTTTTTTAGTATAACAAAATATATTATAAAATAACTTCTTAAGTAAATAGTATCTAATGGTATAATATTTGTAAATAATATGTGACATAACCATTAATAAAATTAATGGAAAAATGGTTTAGAAATAATAGAAGTATATAATTAATTTATAAAAAATCCACAAGATTGGCGGGCAAATATTATGAAAAAAGTATTTTCACCGGGGTGTGCTTTAACAATTTACAAACCAGCGTTAGGGAAAAAGGTACTGAATTTTTTTAAAGATAATTTAGTAGATGTAGAAGAATATCTGATTTGCTGTAGGCATAAACCCAATTTGGATAGTGGGACGCAAATAATAAATGTATGCGCAGGTTGTGATAGACGTTATAGGGAACCTTATGAAGGAATAACAACAATATCACTTTGGGAGGTATTAGCTGCGGTAAAAGATTTCCCATTCCCAGATTATAAAGGAAAAAAATGACCATACTTGATGCATGTCCTACTAGAAATCAGGAAAGAATACATAATGCAGTAAGGATGCTACTTAAAAAAATGAACATTACTTTGGTAGAACCAAAAAAAACGAAAACAAAGGGTATTTGTTGTGGAGATAGTTTTTATGGTATTTTTCCGGTGAAGCAAGTTAAGGAACATATGAAAAAACGAGCTCATGAGATGCCTGCTAGCGATGTTGTTGTTTATTGTGTTTCTTGTTCTAAATCAATGTATATAGGTGGTAAAAAGCCACGATATTTAGTAGACCTTTTATTTGGAGAGGATACAGATCGGGGTACTTTTGAGCCAGATGATTGGCATGGTAAGCTCAATAATTTTATAAATGATCATTAAATATTACAAAGAAAAAACGTCACAAGACATTATTGATTGCAACGTTTAATAAGAAAGTTATTAGTAAAAAAATCACAAATGAATATCGGAAAGCTCCACTTTTACGTTTTCATTTTTACTTGATATTTTGTTACTATGTACCGCATTTTTATTAGGTACAATTCGGCAGGGAAGATTAACTATAAACTTACTTCCTGTGACAACTTCACTTTGGGCGTAGATGAATCCAGAATGTAGTTCTACAATTGACTTAACCAAGCTAAGACCTATACCTGTTCCTTCTGTATTTCTTGATAGTGATTTATCTACCTGTTTAAATCTATCAAATATTGTTTCCAAGTTCTTCTGTTCAATACCAATGCCATTGTCCTTTACTGATATTTTAACAAATTCATCCTTAGTGTTAACATCAATAAATATTTCATCACCTTTATCTGAAAATTTTATCGCATTGGATATAAGATTTAATACTACTCTTTCTATTTTCTCTGAATCGCAAGCAATAATTTTTTCTTCTGTATCTGTATCAAAAATAATATTTAGACCTTTACTATCAGTAAAATTAGTTACCGACATAACTATATCTTCTACAATTTCTACTATATTGTTATTTGATAAGTGTAGTTCAAAAAAACCTGTTTCAATTTTTGATGAATCAACTATGTTATTAATAAGTTTAGATAATCTATAGCAATTTTGATTCATTGAATTAATATGTTTAACAATTGACTCTTTCATTTTGTCTAATGAACAACTATTGCAGTACATGTTAAATAACTGCACCGTAGCAGACAGAACATTTAGAGGAGTTTTAAGCTCGTGGGATATATTAACTATAAATTCTTCCTGTGCTTGCATTGCTTTTCCCATAGTTTCCAATTGTTTCTTTTGTTCCACTTCAGATTTCTTTAATTTTTTAATCTCAATATTTTGTTTTTCAATAATAGTTCCAGCTGATACAAATTTTTCTACCATCCTATCATTATAAGTACATACCACGATCCAGCCTCCATTATATATGTATATACTACAGTAGGGTTTCTGTTATAGAATTAACAATCAAAAATAATCTATCATAGTACCATTACTACATTTTACCATAAAACTCTTTATTTATATATGGCTTAAACCTAATTATGAAGATATATTTAACATAATTAAAATTAAGATATGAATTATATAAAATACCAATTAAAGTATTGTTGTTAAAGTTTTTTTAAAAATACATATATACTTTAACAATGTTAAAGTATATAATAATATTGTTAATAAATATATTTAATATTTTTAAAATAAAGTTAAGGCGTGATGTTTAAATGTCAATAGATATAATGCCAGATTGGTTAGCGACTTTAGACGATGAGGATATAAGTTTTATTAAAAAATTTATAAAAACGTCGGGATCGTTAAAAGAAATTGCAAGTATTTATGAGGTAACTTATCCTACGGTAAGACTTAGATTAGACCGTTTAATTCAAAAAATACAAATATCAGAGGATACAACAAATGAGCCATATATTTCACTTATAAAGAAATTGGCAATTAACGAAAAGTTAGATTTTGATACCGCTAAGATTTTAATTTTAGAATACAAAAAAACAAAAAAGGAGAATTAATAAAATGCCTATAGTAGTTCCAATTCTTTTATTAGTAATTATTATGCTACAAATATTTTTATCTAAAAATGAAAATAAGCGTCTTGGTTTAATATTACCAGCAATAAATGTTATTATTTCTGTAATGGTACTTATCTTAACTGTTTATTTTGTGAATCAAACCATTCCTCAAATTATTATACAAGTTATTATGTTATTTTTATTATTTAATATTTCAACAGCTATTTTATTAGCTATATATTTTGCTTGTCGTAAAAAGGTAAAAAAGAAAAATGAAATAGATAAAATGAACATCCAAGATTTGAACTAAGAATTTCGCTAGAGCTTGTTATGTTTGTCACTTGTCATGTGGGTGGCACTTGTTTTTGCTCTTTGACTTTATTTTTGTTTTTTAATGTACCAATATACAGGCAATCCAATTAATGTTATACCAATTCCTATAAGTGCTTTTAAAGTATCAGTTAAAAGTGTGCTAAATAGGATGTATAGTCCTCCGATAATACCTATTAATGGTACTATTGGGTAAAATGGTACTTTATAAGGTCTAGCTAATTCTTTATGTTTTGTTCTCAATATAAAGATACCAGCTACTGCCATTGTGAAGAAAATCCATAAAACAAAGACAACAAGATCAGTTAAGGTGTTAAATGAACCGCTAAATATATATATACAAATAAGTACAACCTCTAAGATATATGCATTTAATGGAGTTTGGTATTTTTGATTAACTTTTACGAGAAGCTTACTATAAGGTAAAAGTTTATCTTGGCCCATAGCAAAAGGAATTCTAACTCCTGTCATTAGGTAACCATTTAGTGCTCCAAAGATTGAAATAAATATACCAGCAGATATAAATAGTGAACCAGATTTTCCAAGTAAAACGGAGGCAACATCTGATGCTACTGTACTCGAACTTATAACAGCGGCCATAGGAATTACGTTTATAATTGCTAAATTAAATAAAACATATACTATTATAGTAATTGTTAAACCTACAATTATGGATCTTGGTATATCTTTTTTAGGGTTTTTAAGTTCTCCACCCATATTGCTTACACTAACCCATCCATCATATGCCCAAAGTGTTCCAAGAACAGCTGCTCCAAACCCAGCACCAGCTCCAGTTGATCCTGTTGGCATTGAAAAACTATGAGCAGTTCCTTTTATAAGGCCTAAAGCGATAATAATAAAGATTGGAATTAGTTTTGCGATAGTTGCAATAAACTGGATTTTACTCGCAAGTTTTGTTGATAATATATTTGCAGTTGTAATAATTAAAAGCATTAATATCGCAAACAATTTTTGCTGTATTCCACTCATTGGCACAAAATTAGTAGCTTGAGTAGCTAAAACTATTGCGAGAGCTGCAACGGATCCAGGTACATAAATAACTGTTTGTACCCAACCAAATAAGAATGCACATTTTTCACCATAAAGTTCTTTAAGATATACAAATACACCTCCAGTTTTTGGAATAGCAGCTGCTATTTCAGCAATAGTAAGGCTTGAGGCTATAGTTATAACTCCACCTGCTACCCAAGCAAGTATCCCTATCATTGGGGAACCAGCATTTCTAAAGACGATTGAAGGTTTAAAGAAAATACCTGAACCTATAACCATACCTATAACTACTGTAATGGCTTCTAGAAAACCGATTTCTCTCCTCAGTGTTTTGGGAAGATTAATAGGGTTCTTAAAATTTTGTGATGGTTTCAAATTAAATCATCCTTTCTTGTTTATTATTAGAGTGGTAGAAGGTTTTTATCTATTTTGGGATAATAATTATACCAAAATAGATAAAAAATTGCAAGAAGTGTGAATATTAATTCATACTTGCCCATATATATCTATTGTTATAAGATGTATATATGTAAATTATAAAATTATTATGTATTATAGTGAATAATTGGAGGAATGAAAATGAGAGTGTTATTGACAAACGATGATGGTATAAATGCAAAAGGAATATATGCCTTAGCTAAAGAACTTGAAAAAAATCATGAAGTAATTATCGTAGCACCGGATAAAGAGAGAAGTGCGTGTGGACATTCAATAACACTTACAAGACCACTTTGTGTTAAAGAAACTAAGCTTAAAGGAATAAAAGCGAAGGCTTTCAGTGTAGATGGAACTCCAGCTGATTGTGTAAAAATTGCAATTAATAAGCTTGTAGATGAGAAAATAGATATGGTAGTATCAGGTATTAATAGGGGGTTTAATTTAGGGACAGATGTTTTATATTCTGGAACGGTGTCAGCTGCAATTGAAGCAACAATATATAAAATACCAGCAATGGCGGTTTCTGTTGAGTTTGACCGTAATACTGAAAACTATGATTTAGCTGCTAAATATGCAGGAGTTATACTGCTTAAGGCTATTGAAAACAAAATTAACAATGATATTGTATTAAATGTAAATATCCCAATGCTTGCGGAAAATGAAATAAAAGGAATTAAGGTATGCAAAATCGGCAGTAGATTGTATAATAACAAATATGTAGAATCTATCGGGGAAAATAATGAAACTCAGTATCAAATTAAGGGCACAGCAAAAGATATTCATGAGGAAGATTCTGATACAATATATTTTAAAGAGGGATATGTTACTGTTACGCCACTTCATTATGATCTAACTAATTTTGAAATATTAAAGGATGTAGGTAAATGGTTTTAACGATCCATAAGAGGATATAGACATGTTTTTACACGAAAAAAAGAATATATTACGTATAATGCATTGAAGCAAGCTTTAGAACTTCTTATTTTATTTTTAATTAAGATGCGTTAAAAAAACATATGTTTGAGCATAGCGAGTTTATGTTTTTAGCAAATTAAGTAAAAATAAAATTAGTAGTTCTTAGCGAAGATGAATGCAATACTAGTAATATATTCTTTTTTATTTATTTTTTTAATTTATCTAATAACTCGTCTACAGTTATACTAGACAAGTTTATCTCATCTAATGGTAATTCCTTTTCGATTGCAGATTTAAGAAGTGGTGACCTTCTAGCATCACCTATTACAATTGCACCAATAATTTTATTGCTTTTTATAAATATCTTTTTATAACCTACTCCATTAATGTCTTCATATAACAATACTTTCGTAGATGGTGATTCTTCTATGCATCCCATAGAAAATAATGAAATGCCGAATGCGTTTAGCATTGTTACTGGAGTAATTTTTTCATATATAGCATCGTGCCCAGAAATATTGTAGCCTGCAACTTTTCCTTGTGACATAGCGATATTCCATAGTCCGATAACTTGATTTTCAAACTCTGCGATATCGCCTGCGGCATAAATATCTTTTATATTAGTTTCCATTTTATTGTTTACGAGTATTCCTCTTTCTTTTTTAATATCAGTATTTAAAATTAAATCCATATTAGGCTTAATACCTGTTGAGTGAATAACTATATCACACTTTAGCTCTACATCATCATTTGTAAGAATTCCTTCTACTTTATTATCAGTGCCTATTATTTTATTTACGCCAGTATTCGTTAGTATTTGTATTCCACAATCTTGTATTTTACTTTTTAATATTTCTGATGCTTTATCATCTAACTGGCGAGGCATAAGCCTTGGACATAATTCAATAATTGTAACTTTAATATTATGCTGATGTAATATGAAGGCCATTTCAAGACCAAGTATTCCACCACCAAGAACTATTACGTTAGCGCCATCATTAAGATTCTCTTTAATATTTAAAGCGTCATTAAGACCTCGAAGCGTGTATACTCCATTCATATTTATACCATCAATGGGGGGGACGTTATTACTTGCACCGTTTGCAAGTAACAATTTATCATAACTAAGTTTACTGCCATCAAATAAGGACACTTCATGCGAAGTTGAATCTATGCTTACCACTTTAGTATTAATTAATATTTTTACGTTATTTTGTTCATACCATTCTTTTTTTTGAATAAGTATGTTATTTTCCTCGAGGTTGTTGAACAGGCTTTTGGATAACTTTATTCTGGTATATGGATAAAAATTTTCTTCTCCAATTAAATATATCTCTGAATCTAAATCTATTTCTCGAATTGATTTAATTGCTGTTATTGCTGTAATGCCACTACCTACGATTATAATTTTTTTAGCCATCGATATCACCCATTTCATTTAAGATTTATTTTTTTGTTTTATCTACATGGTACATAAAATATTTTCATTATTTATGGGACATTCCCATTTATTGAGTATCTTAATGTTATCTTACACTTCATTTATGATAATATGCAAGAAAATAATTGATATTCATAGAGTAATTATTTAAAATATATTTTAAAGTTATAACTTTTTGATATAATTAGCCTAAAGAAATTTTAAAACAATTATCAAATATAAAATTTATGTTTGGTAGAGAGGGTGAATTATATGAATATAAAAGATAAACCACTGATTTTTGATGGCGCTATGGGTACGTATTATGCAAGCATTAAAGAAAATCCATTATCCAAATGTGAGCTTGCAAATATTTATGATAGAAATACCATATTAAATATACATAAGGAATATATAGATGCAGGTTGCAAGGCTATTAAAACAAATACATTTGGTGCAAATAGAATTAGTCTTGAAAGTGATTTTAATAGAGTAAAAGATGTGATAACAAGTGGATATGAAATAGCAATGGAAGCAACAAAGGACACTGATGTTTTAGTTTTTGCGGATATTGGACCAATTCCATTTTTAGAGACTCTTAATTTATGGGAGGCTTACAAAGAAATAGTAGATTTGTTTTTAGAACTTGGGTTAACTCATTTTATATTCGAAACTTTTAGTAGTGACGAATATTTGCCACAAATTTCTAAGTATATTAAGGAAAAAAATTCAAAGGCATATATTTTGATGGAACTTGCTGTTTCACCTGAAGGGTTTACAAGGCTTGGTATATCAGGTGAAAAATTTATAGAGCAGGTTTCTCATATATCAAGTATAGATGCTTGTGGATTTAACTGCTTTTCAGGTCCAAATCATTTACTTAAATATATTAAAACTCTTAATATAGAAAATAAAATAATTTCCGTTATGCCAAATTCCGGGTATCCCACAGTAATAAATAATCGTACATTTTTTAATAATACCAAAGAATATTTTGCAAGGCAAATGCTTGAAATAGTAAAACAAGGTGTCTCTATAATAGGGGGATGTTGTGGTACAACCCCAGAATTTATAAGAGAAACTGTAATAAATATAGAAGGTTTATCTCCACATGAAATTATTCCAAGGATAAAGAAAGAAAAAATTCAGTCTGAAAAAATAATTGTTAAAAATTCACTGCTTGAAAAGATTAGGCTTGGTAAAAAGATTATTGCGGTAGAACTTGATCCCCCAATGGATACAGGCATAGATTCCTTTATGAATAGTGCTAAAAGTCTTAAAGAGCAAGGGGTTGATGCAATAACTATTGCAGATTGCCCGGTTGCAAGAGTTAGGGTAGATAGTAGTTTACTTGCTTGTAAGTTAAAGAGAGAACTTAATATTACAACTATTCCTCATATGACTTGTCGTGACAGAAACATTAATGCAACAAAAGCTTTGCTTTTAGGTTTAAGCATTGAGGGAGTAAATAATGTTTTAGTGGTAACTGGGGACCCGGTGCCTACAGCTGAGCGTGATGAGGTTAAGGCAATGTTTAGTTTCAATTCTGCAATACTTGCAAATTATATTACTAATTTAAATGATACAACATTCTCATCACCTTTTAATATTTGTGGTGCATTAAATGTAAATGCTATTAACTTTCCTAGCCAACTAGCACATGCAAAAAAGAAAATAGAAAATGGTGTAACTATGTTTTTAACACAACCAATTTTATCAAAACAAGCTGTAGAGAACTTAAAACAAGCGCACAGTGAGTTACCTGCTAAAATTTTAGGTGGGATTATTCCAATTGTAAGTCACAGAAACGCTTGTTTTATGAATAATGAAATTTCAGGAATAAGTGTTTCCGAGGAAATAACAGAGCTATATAAGGATATTTCAAAAGAAGAAGCTACCATTCTTGCAATTAAAATATCTACAGATATTGCGATAGAAATTTATAATTATGTAGATGGGTATTATCTTATTACTCCTTTTAAAAGAATTGATATAATTTCTGAAATTATTAAGAATATAAGTACTATAGAAAATCACTAGATTGAATAATTTAGTGGATTTAAAACTCACAGCATGAATAAAAACATGATGTGAGTTTTTATTTTTTGAATATATAATTTAATATTTATTAAGTGTCCCCCTCGTATAATGTAGTTGTAAGCATTGATAATAATTCAGTCATACTAACCA
>NZ_CALEVF010000209.1 GCF_937920395.1 uncultured Clostridium sp.
CAACGATTTAAGTATAAATACAAATTGGTTCAACTTGTTATTGCAATTGGTCATTCAATATAATATTAATTATCTTGAATACCTTTTGATCCCTTAGTACGTGGTTTATGTAAAGTATGAATTATTTAATCTATTCCAATTACCTTACTTCTACGTTCCATCAAAATTACATCCAACCATTTTTTATTATTCATTTTGGCAATCTTTTCTCTGATTCCGATTTCTTTAAAGCCACATTTTTTATGTAATGATATACTTGCAATATTTTCTCTAATAATGCCTGAATATAAAGTCCAAAACCCATTTTTTTCTGATAATTCAATTAACTTTGTTAAAATAACAGTACCTATTCCTTGTCCTTTATACTTTTCACTAACGTAAACACTTACTTCGGCTACACCCGAATAAACACACCTACTTGAAGTGGGACTCAAGGCACACCAACCTAATACAATCTTACCTGAACGAACAACTAATCTACATGAAGTAATATGACTATTATTCCAACTTTCCCAAGTAGGTATATCTGTCTGGAATGTTGCTATTTCCGTCTTAATGCCTTCAAAATAAATATTTGCTATCTGTTCCCAATCAGATTGTACCATTTCATCAATTTGATATTTCATTTTTTCTCCCCCTTACCAAAACATATGTTCTTATATTTTATATTATACATACATTTTACTAAAATTGTAATAGGCAAACAATATACACATTAGCTTATGCTGCCAGCATAAATTTGGTGCGTCTGCCGGAAGCGCTATTCTAGATATTTCCGGAAATAAATTGATACTAGTGCTAAAATGAGGGGTTTTTTTATGCCTAATAAAACACAAAAAGATAAAAATAGTGTTAAACTATATATATCAATGTTCTATACTCTAGAGTGTAAATTATAATGAATCATACATGACACTTATAACAATAATATATATAAGAATATGGAAATGTATTGAAGGGGGGTTGAACATGGAGAAGGTATTTGGATACGTAAGAGTTTCAACTTCTACCCAACTAGAAAAGGGAATCGGACTAAAGACACAACAACAGGAAATAGAGAAGTATTGTAAAGATAATAGCTTAGAGTTAGTGAAAATATTTGGTGATGAGGATGTAAGTTGGTACGAGTACAGACAGACCGTGCTCTAAACATATTAATTTAAAGAAAATGATTAAAGAAAATATTAATAAAAGAGTAAAATATTCTTCAAAATAAACCTTCATAAGGGCCTGTAAATAATTTTGTGTAAACAGAATAAAATGTACTCTTTCTTGGCAATAATTTAGATAAGTAATTATCAAAAATTGTAAGGAGGAGTATTTTTATGTCTAGCATATCAAAAGAAATTTTAAGAGATTATATTAACGAGCAAAAGTTTACAAGTCCAACTGAGGTTTTAACTGCTATGAAGAGTATGTTTAAAGATATTCTTCAGGAGACGTTAGAAGCAGAAATGGATACACAACTTGGATATGATAAATATGACATATCAGAAAAACAAACTCCAAACAGTAGAAATGGTTATTCTAAAAAGACTGTAAAATCCGAACTTGGTGCTGTAGAGCTTAACATACCACGTGATAGAAACGGCGAATTTGAACCTAAAATATTGCCTAAGTATCAAAGGAATATAAATGGTATAGAAGATAAAATAACGGCTCTTTATGCAACAGGAATGACTACAAGAGACATATCAGAACAAATCAAAAATCTATATGATGTTGAAATCTCTGCCGAGATGGTATCAAATATAACGAACAGGATACTTCCTTTAGTTACAGAATGGCAAAACAGACCCCTCGAAAAGACCTATTCATTTGTTTTTATGGATGCATTATGTCATGCTTAACATAATGCATCTTATCTGTAGTAAAGAATTATGTGGAGTACCTACATAATTCTTTTTATTTTCAACTGTTTTCATTCGTTTAACTTTGCATAATATAATAGTAAAATAGCAGTATCACTAATTAGAATGGAGGTCATTTATTTATGTCTAATGATACTGTTAATTATTCACTAACTGATTTAATATCCGATGCTACTGTATATATGGATAAATTGAACTACAGCAGAAAAAGTATTTTGGACTACAATCGACTATGGAAACATTTCCTTGATTATTCAGAGTCTAAAACTCTTAGCTTCTATTCTCCCAGATTGGGAGATGAATTCTTAGAAGATTATTGCAAAATTACTAAAGGAATTAAATTAAAACCTTCCCAGGTATATAAAGTCAGAATTATAAGGGTGCTTTATGATTATATAGTGCATGGCCAGTTTAAACTGTGTTATAGGTATACAAAAAAAGATGCTCCTAATCAATTTAAGGAGATTCTATCTGATTTTTCAGATTGTGGAATAAGAAAAGGTCTACACCATAATACTGTCATGATTAAATATGATCAGATGAAACTCTTTATGGAATATCTAGATTTGCAACACATAGACAGCATTTTAAAACTGAACTCAGAATATGTATTGGGATTTACAAAATCTTTATACAAGTATTCCAATAGAACTAAATCAACACTTTTATATACCTTACGTGAATTTCTCACATTTCTGTTTGAAAATAGATATATAACAGAACCATTAGGCGAACTGTTTCATGTAATTACCACAAATAGATACGAAAAGAATCCATCTCTTTATTCAAAGTGTGAACTTAATAAGATAGTAGAATCAATTAATAGGAATACGGCGACTGGATGCCGAGATTATGCAATGATAATCCTTGCCATTCAGTTAGGTATGCGTGTAAGCGACATTAAAAACTTAAAAATAGAACATATTAAATGGGATAGGAACTGCATTGAATTTTCACAAAGGAAAACAGGTAAATATATCCATCTACCCCTACCAGACAACCTTAAGTTTGCAATCATAGACTACATTAAGAACAGCAGACCGGCATCTAGTGATTATCATATATTCTTGCGACACAGGGCACCTTTTGAACCATTTGTAGATGGTAATAAACTTTATGGTTGCATTAACCAATATATTATGTCATCGGGAATAGCGGTAAAAGAAAGAAAGCATGGTATGCATTCCATGAGAAGTAGCCTGGCGGGAAATCTTTTGGTAGATAACACACCAATTCATGTGATTACAGGAATTTTGGGACATGATAATTTTAACAGTACCAAGGCATACATTAGAATTGATGTTGAACAGTTACGCCAATTGGCATTGGAGGTACCGTATGAAGGATAAAAAAACTATTTTTGTTTTTCACGGTCCCTTCCGGGACTATTGCCCGAAATATGCAGAATATAAAAAAAGCCAGGGGTTCGCATTCGGAAAAAGGATGATGCAGATGCTCAAGTCAATGGACAGCCATTTCGAAAAATATATCATTGAAACACCATGTCTTACAAAAGAAATGGTGGAAGAGTATGCAGCCAAAAGAGGAAATGAGAGCCCAATTACCCAGAATAAACGAATTACCCAAATACGTCAATTCGCAATTTTTATGAACCATATGGGATTTGACTTTTATGTATATCCTATGAAACTGATTAAAATGTCCAATACATTTACACCTTATATATTTACCCATTACGAGATTAAAAAAATTTATGATGTCATAGACCATCTGGAAATATCTCCTTACATAAAAAACTATAATCTTATATATCCAATGATGTTCCGCATGCTTTATGGATGTGGGCTGAGAATTAATGAGGCGCTTTCTTTAAAGAGGGAGCACGTGGATTTAGAGAACGGAGTTCTTATTTTAACACATGCTAAGAACAATACAAGTAGGCTGGTGCCAATGTCAGAATCCCTAACAAAGTATTGTATTTTATATATGAAAAAAATGGGGAGGACTATTACACAAAATGGTTATTATTTTCCTTCTAGGGATGGTGGGAGGTATAGTCACACCCCCGTATTCCTAAAGTTAAAAAAGTTTATGTCAGAAGCGGGAATCCGTACGGATTCTGGTAGAATTCCAAGAGTACATGACATAAGACATTCATTTTCAGTTCATACACTTGACCTGATGACAGCCAATGGATGGGATGCTTATTGTTCTCTACCAGTCCTATCTACGTATCTTGGCCATAGTGACATTAAATCTACTGAAAAATACTTAAGGCTTACAGAGGAATCATTCAATACAGTAACATCTGCATTATCTTTATCACATACAGGGGTATTTCCGGAGGTGTGCTATGAAAAAAAATAAGGATTTACCAGAGTACCTGTACGATTACTTTCTGCAGTATCTTCCATTACAGTTAGGGGCAAGCGAAAATACAATAAAATCCTACAGAGATACCTTCATCATTTTTCTCAGATACTGCAATGATATCCTGGGGATTAAATCAGAAAAATTGTATCTTTCAAAAATTAACAGGCACATAATTGAAGAGTTTCTTTTATGGCTTGAATCAGAAAAAAACTACTCAGCATCATCGAGAAACCAACGACTTGCTGCAGTCCATGCATTTTTTAGATATATACAAACACAAGCACCTGAATATATGAGTTTATGTAGTCATGTCCTATCTGTTCGCTCAAAAAAAGTACCACAAAAACCAATTGAATATTTAACGCTAGAGGCTATAAAAGAACTTCTTGCAACTATTGATACGACAAGTAAAAAGGGGCGCAGGGATCTTGCTACAATCGCACTTCTTTATGATACTGGTGCACGTGTATCAGAGCTTACGAACCTGACTGTTGGAAATATACGCTTCAGAAAGCCTGCATCTATAACCCTTACAGGGAAAGGCAATAAGAGCAGAATTATTCCATTAATGCCTCAAACTATGGAGATTTTAAAAATGTACATGGAGGATTATAATATACTTTACAGTGATGATCAGAATATTCCTCTCTTTTTTAATAAAAACAAAAAAAAGCTGTCAAGAGAAGGCATTGCCTATATATTAGACAAATATGTTGAAGTAGCGCGAGTTAAATCTCCAGACTTATTCAATCTAAAAGTTACACCACATGTACTGAGGCACTGCAAAGCCATGATATTAGTACAAAGCAATGTTAACCTTATATACATAAGGGATTTTTTGGGCCATGTATCAGTATCTACTACAGAAATTTATGCCAAGGCAAATCCAGAATTAAAACGTAAGGCAATTGAAAAGGCTAGCCAAGGTATTCTTCCAAAAAATAAATATACCAAAGAGGAAACTAAATCTATGCTTGATTGGTTGAAAACCATTATATAAGCATAATATTATGTGGAGTTGAAAAAGAAAATTTATATTAGCATGGTACAATTTATCCAACAACTCCACATAATAATTTACTACAGATAAGATGCAATACATTATAAAGTACGCGATGACAAACATATTGTAATTAAAGCAGCTTATGTTGTATTGGGTGTAAATATGGATGGTGAAAAAGAGGTGCTTGGCATATGGATAGGGGCAAGTGAAAGTAGTAAGTTTTGGCTTTCGGTACTTAACGACCTTAGAAACAGAGGCTTACAGAATGTATTAGTATTTTGCGTGGATGGCCTAACTGGGTTTAAAGAGGCCATAAATGCTGTATATCCTTTTTCAAAGATACAACGTTGTATAATTCATCAATTAAGAGCAAGTATGAAGTATATACCATTCAAAGACAGGAAGGCATTTGCAAAAGATCTAAAAGCTGTTTATGGTGCAGTAAACGAAGAAGTTGCATGTGAAAATTTAATTTCTGCAAAAGAAAAATGGAGCGACAAATATCCAAATGCAATAAAAAGTTGGGAAGATAATTGGGATAATCTTATAACCTTCTTTGAATTTCCAGATTACATTCGTAGAATTATATATACCACAAATGCTATAGAAAGTTTAAATAGTCAGTTTAGAAAAATTACTAAGACAAAGCTTATATTTCCTAATAATGAAAGCCTTATGAAAATGCTATATTTGGCCACCGAAAAGGTGAGTAAGAAATGGAATAGAGTATACCCAAATTGGGACCTTGTTATTAGTCAACTTAACATACTATTTAGTGAAGTCTTAAATCAAGGAGCATAGCTTAGGGCTCCGCCCCCAACCCCTAAGATTTATTATTGAATACTTCTGGGTAACGATTAAAACGGACTACCCGAAGGCTGTCCGTTCCTATACAGATCATCAATTACAACTTAAGCTACCTCTTACTACTTAACTAAACTATTATTTAAGTAGTATATTGAGTGCTAAAAATGTAAATAATATACTATGATGTAATGATAAAGTAACATTATTTATCTAATTAAATTAATATCTTATCAAAATTACATAGCTCAATTATTTTGCCTATAGAAAGAGAATACACAAAATAATTTACACCCTCCTTCATAAAAACAACAGATGACGTAGAACCTATTCATTTCACGTCATTTGTTGTTTCAAAACTTAATTTGTTACATTGAATGTATTATAATGCTCTTAATTCATTCCATAAAAAAAGAAGGTGCTACCCCTCTTTAATAATTCATTCACATACTATATACTTATTATTTCTATTTATCTGAAGTTATTACTTCGGCGACTTACCCATCTTATCCATCTTATCATGCATTTGCATAGTCGTCATTTGCATATGCATATACATCATCATCATATGCATATGCATCATCATCATATGCATATGCATAGGCTCAGCCATAGGCATATGCATGGCTGCCTTCTTAACCTCAGGCATGGCCGTAGACTTAGTCTCAGGCATGGCCGCAGGCTTAACCTCAGGTTTAGGCATGTTCATAGCCTCAGGCATAATGGGCATAGGCATATTCATATTTGGTATATTAGGCATAGGTATAGGCATCATTCTATAAGGTATCGTTTGTGCTTCCATATCATGTATTTGGTTCATATTGTTCCTCCAGAAATTATTAAACTACCATACTATATATACTCAAATGATTCACAAATGTGTTTATGTGATAGAAAAATATAGTATATTGAAATTATTTAATCCATAATGCTTCACTAATTTATAGCTCTCCCTTTGATCATTTGTTTAATTTCTCTACCCTTGCTATTATTTTTGTATAATTTAAATAATATACTCTGTATCTTTCATGTCCTACAGTACTACCATCAAACCCAAACTGATTATCACTTATACTTGAGTTGAGCCATACCCCATTAATCTTGTCTCTTACAATAATATCTGGTACCTCTCCTATCTGTCCATGATTTGAGGGTATCTTTCTAAAAAAAGAATGTAGATCACACAACCGAATTTAGATGGCTTATCAGCTTTGTGCCTTAATACATTTATAAAATATGTGCCTATAAAACTAACTGCGATTATAGCTATAACAATAGTTGTAGTGTTTACTGTATCGAAATATCTATTTAAACTATACATATTTAACCTCCACTTTAACTAGCTATAAATCTTTTAAATTTAATTAGCTTTCTTTGCATTTTTAATAGAAACATATATCTTGAAAATGTTTTACATATATGAGATAGTAATATTAAACTTATAAATAACCCCACATCTAAAGTGGGGCTACTTACGTTACTACATATATGAATGCAGTAATTAGTTATATCCATTAATATAAATTCCAAAATAATATCTATTTATAAAGGAGTTAAAATGAAAAAATTGAGGTTATTGAATTTTACACCATTATTAATAGCAGTACCATCGACACTTATTGGGGTTTTGGCAATGTACACCAATAAAGTTCCAGTTGCAATTTATGGTCAAAATTTTTTTTATTTATTGATATGTGTAATTATTTCATGTTTGGTATTATTAAGAAAATCTAAACTTAAAAATAATGTAGTCGCTAATTCAGTCACTATTATAGTTACAGTAATTCTTTTATTTCTAACTTTTATTAGCTCAGGGATAGAAGGAGTTCATAGATGGGTTTCTGTTGGCCCAATTAAGTTTTACGTTTCAGTAATTGTCCTTCCTATTATGATTATATGTCTATGGAAATTGTCACAAACAAAAGATTGGTGGTTTTCAGCTACTATTACAATAGTTGTATCAATTTTGCTTACTATACAACCCGATGCTTCTATGCTAACTGCATTTGCTATTCCGATGATAATGTTGTTATGGAATAAAATCAATAACAATATTTTTCGTTCTTGTATTATAGTATTACTTTCTGCATTAATTATTATTTCATGGTTATTTTTAGATGGATTACCACCTGTATCTTATGTTGAAAATATAGTTAGTTTGGTAGCCAATATGGGAATAATATGGCTTAGTTTAGGAATTATTTCTCTTGTAATATTGCCATTGCCATTTATATTTTTTCCACCAAAGAAATATAAACTGTTATCAGTAAGCATTGGTATATATTTTATAATTATCTTAATTTCTACTATATTTGGTAATTTCCCAGTTCCATTGATGGGATATGGAGTTTCCCCTATAATAGGTTATTTTATATCTATAACATGGTTTTCAAAATCCAAATGCAAAGATCGGAAGAGCACACGTCTGAACTCCAGTCACCGCCTCT
>NZ_CALEVF010000210.1 GCF_937920395.1 uncultured Clostridium sp.
AAATATTAGAAGAGTTTGAAGATGAAAATATAAAGCAGGCAAAATTTGCAGTAGTGGTATATCCTAAAACTATGGTAGATGGATATTATAATTTGATAAAGGAATTAAAGGGTAATGCAGTAGCATTAGATATAAGTTCAAACAGCATTAATAAATTATTTATTGATAATATACAAGTTAACGATGAAAATTACAGTTTAGATGATACTGTTGCAGTAATAGATTTAGGGCATGATTTTATAAATGTAAATATTATTTCAGAGGGAAATGTTTTGTTTACTAGAATTATTAATTATGGTGGCTCTCTTATAGATATAGATATTGCTAAGCAATTATCTATATCAGAGGAAGAAGCAGAGAATCAAAAAATTAAAATTTGTAATTTATCAAGAGAAGCTTTAAGTGATATACAAAGTTCCATGGTAAACGATATTGCAAAAGCACAGGTAAAAAATTGGACTCACGAAATAGAAAAATTACTTAATTATTATAAAAACAAAAAAGAAGGAAATATAATAGACAAAATATATATTTATGGTGGAAGTTCTAATCTTAAGGGTATAGAGATATTTATGAAAGACATTGTAAACCTACCTATTACCCGAATACATAACTTAAGTAATGTAAATTGGTCTAAAATAAAGGTCTCTAATGTGAATCCGACTAGAATAGATGATGAATTAAGCAAATTTTTGAATGCTATAGGAGCGATAATAAGGCTAAGGTAGGTGAAATTTATGAACGATTTTAATTTTTTTGACTCTTATACAGGAGGTAAAAAAGATTTTAAAAAAGAATATTTTTATGCGGGTATAGTATTAGCCGGTTTAGTATTATTGATTGTTTTCACGTATACATCTAATTATTTTAAAATAAGTAATTTAAATTCTGAAATTACATATATACAGCAAAATTTAAATTCAAAAGATAATATTGTTAAGTTAAATCAAGCGACAAATGATGAAAAAAAGTTAGTTATAATGAATAAATATTATGGTATAGTGTCAAACATTAGTAATGGTCTAAATGATAATGATTTTGTAGGTAATAAGGCAATAAATGAAATAAACTCCTGTGTTCCAGAAGGTATGTATTTTAAGTTAATGACTTTAAATGCAAATGGAGTGCAACTTCAAGCAGAAGCAAAAGATAGAGAATCTATAGCAGTATTTGAGCGTAGTTTGAAAAAATTAGATGTGATAAAAGACGTTAATGTTACAACTATAAATTCACCATTAACAGGGAATGCAAATTTAACTTTTAGTGCTAATTGTATTTTAAAGGAAGTTGATAATAATGAAAGTAACTAAAAGGGAACAAATGTTAATAGGAGCTTTATTGATAATTTTATTAGGATATTGTTTTTATCAATTTATTTATATGAAACAAACTCAAAAAATAACTGAGTTAAAAGCAAGTAGAGATACATATTCTCAAAAATGGGAGCAAGCTAAAACAAAGATTGCATTAAAGGATCAAAAGAATGAAGAATATGCAGATTTAAATTCTAAAATCCTTAGTAAAACAGATAAATTGTTTCCATCAATAAAGCAGGAAGAAATCATAGTTATATTAAATAAAATGATTAATGATAGTAAGATTCAAGCAGATGTATTAGGATTCTCAGAAGTAAGCAGTGAAAATGCAACTGCAGTAGATACTAGCAAAACTGCAAATACTGTAGCCAGTGGTACAAATACTACCAATGAATTAGACAAGTTAGTAGGCGATTTTAATGGTACATCTACAAAAGATACTAGTAGCGTAACAACGAACACTAGTAATTCTAGTACAAACATCAATAATAATAGCACAAGCATTAATAACACAAAGATTATCGGTGCATATAAAATGGAAACTACACTTAGTGTTAAGGGTACATATGATGAACTTATAAGTTTTATAGGGAAAGTAGAAAGTTATAATAAAAAGATAGTTATTAATAATATAAACATAACTGGAGCTCAAGGTAGCAATGTAATAGGAACCATTGTATTAGATTTTTATGGAGTGCCTAAACTTAATAATAAAGACGAATTTAAGTGGGATGCTAAAGCACCTAGTGGTAGTGGAAATCCGTATGTTGGATCATCTTCCTCAATACTGGTTAGTACACCAACAGTAACAAATAATATTGCAAACACAGCTACTAACAGTACAAGTTCGATAACAAACAACGTAAGCACGGCAACTAAAAGTGTAAATACAGTTGCAAAAGCTGAAGTTAAAAGTGATTTTAGTCTAAATGCAAAACCTAAAACAACTAATAATTTACATACTATAACAATTGAAAAAGCAAAAGAGGAGTCAATGAAATCATATGTTTATTCAAATAATACTGGAATAGAATTAGTGGAGTTTTATTTCACAAAAATTGGATCTAAGTATTATTATAAATACAAAACAGGTACACAATCATATCCTAAAAATTTTAATAACTTTATTGAATTTATACCTAATGGGGGAAATATAGTTTTGAATATGATTTCACAAATTAGAGGAACAAGTTCAGATTTATCAGGAGCAAACATTAGAATTACCAATGATACTGACAAAAGTATTCTTGTGAATATTTCAGGTGATGATAAAAATAAACCGAGGATTAGTATATTAAAGGAAAAAGGTGATATTTCGGTTGTTAGAAAATAAATTATATATATATAAGTGAATAGAAATGTGTAGAAATTTGTCCTAGTTTCTTTAATAATTTGTTATAGCATATTGAAAGACAGAGCTAATAAAAATATGTCTTTATAGTGTGAAAAGGTAATGAGTTAAATTTACTATTAATTTAAACAACTAATTTATTAAAGTACTTCTAATGATCAAGCAACATAGTAATAAAAAAATTAAGTTTAGTCTCTCATGTTCTTAGCAAGGAACAACGTGTGTCATAATAACAAATCCCCGCCGGGGGTCATGAACAAATTGTAATAGTGTAACCGACCTTCACAAAAGGAGAAAGAGTTAGTGATTGAAACCTACTGGCTCTACTTTCTATACAAAACACACCGAATTGACTGTAAAACTTAGTGGTAGAAATGTTCTTATGAACTATATTTCTGAGGAAAATAGGAGTAAAATTAAAGTTATTTTTTAAAAAGGGAGTTGTAACCTATGATACCGAAAAAAAATAAAGGGTTTGCTTTGGTATTAGCTATTGTAATATCTGCATTTTTGTTTAGCTTGATTGCAATTTTGGGTACCAGCATGGTTTATGAAGCTAAACAAGCTTCATCTCAGCAAAAGAAGACACAAGCTTATTATATTGCGAGAGCTGGCGCTTCCGCGACTGAAAAATGGATAACTTCATTAACAGGCTCAGGTTTAGATAATTTTAATTCTGAGATTTTTCCAGTTCATTCTATTGTACAGAATTTTGGAGGAGGGACATTTCAAGTTACATTAACTCAAACTTCAGATCAAAAACAATTATTAATTGCATCAACAGGCAGTGTTGCAAATGGTAAAAATCCCGACGGAACTACTTCATATGTTATTGATAATGCAACTGTAGTTTTAAACAAAACAACTACAACAACCAATACTAATGCTACTACTCAAATAAATACTGCGATTTATGGGAGAAATAGAGTTAATATTACCAGCTACGTAAATGGAGATGTTGGTACTAGTTCATCAGCTCCAGGTGCAATTAAATTTGATTGGGGTCTTAGTAGTAGCAACATTTCTAATATTTATATTCCATCTGGGGGAAATCCGGATATAATAATTACTAAAACTAGCGATTACAAAAGTCCAAAACCGACAATAAAAACATTTGATGGTACACTAGTATATCCAGCACCAACACTACCAAGTTTCCCAAGTTTTCCTGGTAACTTAACATTTGCTGAACTTTCGTCTTCTGGAACAATTACACAAAGTTGCTATTATGCTAAAATTAATATAGTAAGTGGCGCTATTCTTAAGGTAGATACCAGTTATGGAGATATTAACCTTCGAATCGGAAACTTAAATATTTATGATGGTAGCATCATACTTATAGGTAATCATAATTTAAACTTATATGTTGATAATTCTATTTTTATAAAGGGACCAGTTAATTCTGGTGGAGATAAGAGTCATTTTAAGCTTTACTATAACGGTACTAACCTATTTGATATAGGCAACGGAACCAATATTAATGGATCATTATCTTCAAATACAGCAAACCTTAATATTGTTGGTGGATCAGTGGTTACAGGTGATATTTTTACAGCAGGTAGTACTGTTACAATTAGCAATGGAACCGTTACTGGTCCAAATTTAATATATGCCCCACTTGCAGACATCACAATTAATACAACAATTAATAGTTCACTTATAGGCAAGACAGTGACTGTAGAGAGTGGAACAGTGAACATGCCACCATATCCTGTATTAGTACAAATACCAGGTGCAACAACTTCTTCAACTAGTACCATTTATTCAACTCCAAATTGGAAGTAAAAAGATATCTAAATTTAAGAGGATGTGATTTTATGAGACTTTCTTATAACAAGAAAAAAGGATTAACATTAGTAGAACTAATTGTAGCAATAGCTATCATTAGCATTGTGACTGTTGGATGTTTGCCTATTTTTTTAGGTACTTATAAAAACATAATTTCTTCAGGTTCCAAAACTAAAAATGTTTTTGATGCCCAAACTAAAATTGATAGTGCGATACAAGATGTTAACTCTGGAAGTACGAACTTTACCAAGACCACAACACAAATCACTATACAATTCTCTGATGGTAATATAGTAAGTACTACCCCTATTTCAGGAAAAACGATTACCGTTAATAACGGTCAAACAACCCTAACCTCTTTTGTTCCTGATAATTAATTTGAGCTGGGATTGGAGGAGATTATTATTAATAAAGTCAAAAAAGACAATGGTTTCACCCTAATAGAGCTTATAGTAGTTATGGCAATAATGTCAATAGTAGTGGGAATAATTTTTTCTATCAGTAGTTATGGCAGTAAATCATATAAAATGTCTTTGAATCAAAGTTATAATCAGCAAGATGTAAGATTAGTTTCAAATTATATTAAAAGAGAATTAAGAAATGCTAATACTATTACTATTACACCAGCAGCAATTCCCCAAACTAATAGTGTTTATTATGCCCTAACGTTCAAACCAAAAACAACTGGAACGAGCAAGTATCTATTTAAGCAAACATACAATATAGCGGGTACTCTTCTATCAGATCAAGTAATAGGTAATTCATTAACCAGTTTAGATTTTTTATCATCTGCAAATCTTGGGATGTTAAAGGTTTTAATTGATGGTAATACTAATGCTAAAGATTATGTGATAGGGTTTGATTTTTTGATTAATAACCTTGCTTCTGTAAGTATATTGCCACAAAATACTGATGTTACAAAAATTTATTATGCTAAAAATTAATTTCTTATACGGCTTTTCAAAAGTACCTAAAATAAAAATGGTAAAACCCATGTAGAAGTGAATAATTTCTATAGCAAGTTCAACCATCTAGGTTGAACAATAAGCAAGTGGGAAGCAAGCTCCCCACAATGGTGACTGTCACTTGTCGAAAGGTGCGAAACTGGAGGAAACTACCGAAATATATAAATGTATTTCGGTAGCTTTTTCGTTGTTAATCTGTTTTTGCATTGCTACAGTGAATATAAAAAATGCGGTTGTCTATAATTAAAATAAGACTAAAAAAGTATTTAGGAAGTGGATTATAGATGACTAGAAAATTAGAGAATGGTACCCAAATGTCATGATGCATATTACAACTAGAGGAAATAGAAGAAATGATTTATCTAGGGATGAAGAGGATTATAAGGTATATTTAGGTACTTTAGACTATGTATTGGAAAAAACTGGTGATCAATTTGAAGTAGTAAGTTATGTCTTAATGTCTAATCATGTGCATTTGCAAGTACAAACAAAAGAAATGCACATAAAATGTTTTATGGGAAGGTTAAATAATTTATATGCTAAATATTTCAATAATAAATATAATTATGTTGGACATCTTTTTCAAGAAAGATATGGTTCGGAAATAATTTATGATGATAAATATGTATTAGAAGCAAGTAGGTATATTCATCTAAATCCAGTGAGAGCAAATATGGTAAAGAAGCCAGAGGAATATAAATGGTAGCAACAGAGTTTGTTCATTTCACTTCCAAACTCTGTAAGGGGTCAGGCACTTGTATATATATGGAAAGAAAAAGCAGGGTAAAAATAGAATATTTGAAGTGCATTTAATAGAGTTGAGGTTGGGGTAAGTTTTTAAGCAAAATTGTTTTTCGTGCCTATAAATGTTTCCACTGTTGCACCAGCCATCTAATAAAAGAAAATATACGATTAGTTATACATATGAAGTAGTAAGGTATGTCTTAATGACTAATCAAAGCAAGTGGGAAGCAAGCTACAGACAATAGTGACTGTCATTTGTCGAAAGGTGGAAAAGTGTATTAAATAAGTTTAACATCCCAAAGACATGTCAATACTTCTAACAGAGGTGATGGCATGTCTTTTAAAATTACATGGAAAACACATGTAATGTGTACAGTAATAGCTCTTTTAATTGTACTTCTACTGGGTAGGAGTGTAGGGAATATACTTGATAACTTTTTTCTGAAACCTTATATTTTTTACCCAACTAAATATCTAGTAATTAATTTTTGTTTATATGTACTCCTTTTAATGATTCCTATTTCAATTATTCATGAGAGTATTCATGGACTCGCTTATAAGATTTTTGGTGGCAAAGTAAAGTATGGGTTTAAGGGTATATATGCATATACGCAAGAAATATCTGAGGTACCTATAGAACGTTTTAAATTTTTAATTATACTTTTAGCACCATTAACTGTAATGTCTATTGCAACTTTGACGCTACCTATCTGGTTAGGAGGCATAACATTCCTACTCAACTTATTAGGAGCTTCAGGTGACATATATATGGCTTTTAAGCTTATAAAGTATGATTCTAACAGCAAGATAGTTGATAGAATATATGGATTTGATGTAGTATAGGAAAGCCATGGGTTATAATAGTAGCTCATGGCTATTTTATGTTTATGTTTTTAATGGACATGTTATTGTTATTTATTAATATGGGAATACATATTAGCATTTTGAAGTAAAGTATAATTATAGAATTAATAAAATGGAGTCATGTAGGTATGAAAAAATATATAAAGGTTATTGTTCTTGGAGCAGGATTTTCAAAGGCATTATGTAGTTCAATGCCTTTAATTAAAGATTTGCTTGAGAATATTGAGGAAGATAGTTTGCTCAAAAATTTTGTAAGCAATGCAAAAGCAAAATTACATGATTATTTTGATGTAGAAAACTGTGCTAGTTATATATTATCAAGAGAAATATTTTTTAGTGATAAAGAAGATATAGAATTTTATACTTTAAGAAAAGAAATGTTAAAACATATATATAATGAAATGAAAAATTGTGAGCCTGATCCTGACAAAATGGATATTATGGGTAAATTTTTATGTTATTGTTATAAGGAAAATATACTACTTGTTACATTTAATTATGATTTATTTATTGAAAAAATTTGTAAAAACTTAAGTGAGTGTGGTAAATTTGTAGTAAAATATGGTATTAACTTAAATGAAGATCCATATCAAGAAAGCGCAAAAATTGATGGTGGCGATCTGGATGAGAAAAAGATAGAACTTTTAAAACTTCATGGTTCTTTTAATTGGTTTAGTATGAGTAAATATGATAATGCAGATATAGGTGATGTTATATCACTTGAACAAAATGCTATTAATGAAATTTTTATTGAGGACGTACCATTTTTTGTCCCTATGTCAAATACTAAACAGAAATATTTTGCAGGTAATTTTTATAAACTTTTATGGAAAAAGATGAAATATTATATAGATAACGCTGAAGAATTAGATTTTATTGGATATGGATTCCCAAAAACGGATTTTGATAACTTATTGTTATTTAGTTCTTACAAGGAGAAAATAAAAAATATTGTAATATCTGAAACCTTAGAAGATAGAGAGACTAAAAAAAGGTTAGAAAAAGTTTTTAGCAGTGCTAAGGTTCATACAGATGGAGCAATTAAATATATTAAACAGATAATAAAATAGATGGAATTATTGTTTGATTATGTTTACAAGTTCTATTTTATAGTTTCCATCAGGGGAATCCACTTCTACTATATCGCCTACTATTTTTCCAAATAATACTTTTCCTATTGGAGACTCAATACTAAATTTACCGTTTATTATATCTACTTGAAGTGTGGTTACAAGTTCTATTTCTTCTATATCATCGTTGCCAACAAATTTTATAAATAACTTATTGCCTATGTTTGCACCGGCAGTTTCACCGATAACGTCATCCATAATTTGCGCACTTCTAATCATTTTTATTAAATAACCCATTCTTCGAAAGTTATCGTACATATTTGATTTTGCAGCTTTATATTCAGCATTTTCACTTCT
>NZ_CALEVF010000211.1 GCF_937920395.1 uncultured Clostridium sp.
CTATATTTTTTGGGTCTTCTAATAACGGAGTATCTTCAATGCCAGCTCTTTGCATAATATCTACTTTCTTTTGTACTACTTTATCTACATCTTTAATTGATTTTTTATTTACGTTTTCCTGAACCTTTGACTTTTCAACTACTTTGTCACTTTCTACCTTAATCATTTCGATACTTTGTTCATATTCATCAAACTCATTTTTCGCATCATCTGTTCTAGTTTCTTTAGTTTCCTTATTAGAATCAGCTATTTTATAGCTTTTCCATTCGTTTGGTTTCTCAGTTGTTGAAAATCCACTCATTATTGAAATCACATTGTTATCTAAGAATTTTACAATTGCAGCTCCAATAATCTTTTCACCGTTAATGCCTGTGTCCGCTATATTGTCCATATCATATTCATGAAAAATATCTACCCTACCATGATCGTCTATGTTCAATTTACCAACTTTTATGATCTTGTTTACATCTTTTCTACCACATATTAAAATCATGTAATAAGGTTGTTTTTCTTTCCTTAGGTTTTGTACATAGTATGAAATCTTACATTTACTGTTTTTCATTTCTAGTTTTGCATAACCAGAAGGAATTTTATCAGTTTCTAATGAATAGCCTTTTTCATCTTCTTGTAATATAATAAAATACCTACTATAATTTTTTTTTGGTGTCACCCTCTTCTACCTCCATATAAAACTTATTCATTATAATATATGAAGTATATGATAAAAAATGAACAATATCTTTAAATTTATTTTATAAATCCTATTTCATCAGAAAGCAGTGCAAATTCCGCAAGTGATAAAGTCTCCCCTCTTCTCTTAGGATCAATATTAGCTTTTTCAAAACATTTAAGTAACTCTTCTTTAGGAATCCCGATGTCCTTAACAGAGTTCCATAAAATTTTTCTTCTCATATTAAAAGATTTTCTTACTATAGAAAAAAATAAAGCTTCATCATTCACCTTAACTTTAGGCTCTTTCAATCTATCTAGTCTTATAACCATAGATTCTACCTTAGGCTCCGGCAAAAATGCTGTTGGTGGTACAAGCCTAAGTATTTTCGTATTGCAATAATACTGAACTAATATTGAAAAAGCTCCGTAAGCTTTGCAATTTGGCTCTGAATCTATCCTCTGCGCAACTTCTTTTTGTATCATTATAGTTAAAGATTTAAAATTATACCCTCCAGTAAGTAACTTAACAATTATTGGAGTCGTTAAATAATATGGTAAATTAGCAACTAATTTTACTGACTTTTCATCCCCTATTAATTCGTTGAAATCTACTTTTAAAGCATCATTATGTATAAGTTCAAAATTATTGAACTCTTTAAGCTCATCTTCTAGTATCGGCAAAAGTTTATCATCTAGTTCTATAGCACTAACTCTTTTGGCTCTCCTTAAAAGCGCTCTAGTTAACGTTCCAAATCCTGGTCCTATTTCTATAACAAAATCATCGATATTAACTTCTGCACCATCTACAACATCATCTAGAACAGAGTCGTCTATTAAAAAATTCTGACCTAACCCTTTTTTAAACCTAAATTCATATTTTTTACTAACCTCACTAATCGTCAAATCTGCCATAATTCATCTCCTGGTTTATTTTTTCTAAAGCCTCTATAAATTCTTTTTTTATAATTCCATAGTTGTTTAACCTAGTCAAAAATTGTGACGCATTCCCATAACCTATGCCTAATTCATTTCCTAGAGCATCTCGTCTTTCTCTTGCCTTGCTATCTGCTGTTAACTTGAAAAAAATCATATCATGCACATCAAACTCTTTTCTTTTTTCTTGCACTTCAAATTTTGCAGCCTCAAGCGCTCTTAATATTGTTTCAGGTGATGCATTTTCAACTCCTATATCTCCATCCTTAGTTCCTTCTTTTTGAGATATATATGCATGCTTTACATTCGCTACTCTTTTAGTAATAATTCTTCTTATTTTTTCTCCAGCAAAGTCTGGATCAGTAAAAATTATTACGCCTTTCCTCTTTTGTGCTTCTCTTATTTTGTTAATCACCTTTTCATTAATTCCAAATCCGCCTACCGAAATAAGTTCAGCCTCTACTGCTCTTTTAACTGCCGTAACATCATCGCGTCCTTCAACTACTATCACTTCTTTAATCATATTATCCCCCTTGCTATTTAATGCGAGAGATTCCAAATAACAACTGTCATCTCAAGTGTTATCTCAAACTAAGACAACCTCCATTATTATATAATTATAATAATGGCCTCTCTTAGTATTTCCTTCTAATACTGTATCTATAATACCATTTTACTTATTAATAATAAACTATAAGACAAAAAAAAGGAGCTTATGCTCCTATTTCACAATATAAATACTAACATTTCGTGCTCCCCAATTCCACATTTCACTAGTGGAACTGAAATACAAATCTATGTGATTGCCCTTTATAGCGCCGCCTATGTCTTCTGCAATGGCATATCCATATCCATCTACATAAACTTTAGTTCCTAACGGAATAACTCTGGGATCCACAGCTATAGTACTATAGCCGTTAGCGTTTCTTTTTGCCTTTACTCCAGTAGATGTTATACCTAATGCAGGATCACCCGGGCCTTTGCCCGTACAACTATAATCAGCAGTATATGCTGTTGCCCT
>NZ_CALEVF010000212.1 GCF_937920395.1 uncultured Clostridium sp.
ATGGTATAGATTATAGAAAAAGATCATTATTATGGCTTCAATCAAATATTGGATATGTGCTTCAAAGCCCACATTTATTTAGTGGAACAATTAGAGATAATATTATATATGGTAAACTCAATGCTACTATACCGGAAATTGAAAATGCATCAAGGCTTGTAAATGCTCATAGTTTTATAAGCAAACTTGAAAAAGGATACGATACTCAGGTTGGAGAGGGTGGAGGAAATTTGTCAACAGGAGAGAAGCAACTTATCTCCTTTGCTAGAGCAATTCTAGCAGATCCAGCATTATTTGTTCTAGATGAGGCGACTTCATCTATAGATACAGAAACAGAAAGAATGATACAAAATGCTATAGAAAAAGTTCTAAGTGGTAGAACTAGTTTTGTAGTTGCTCATAGACTTTCAACTATTGTATCCGCAGATAAAATACTTGTTATAAGAAATGGCAATATTACAGAGTCAGGCAGCCATAGAGAACTACTAAAGATGAAAGGTTATTATTATAGCCTATATACAAATCAACTCTTAGAGGATAAGGAAAAGGAGAGCAAAGACATGCTACATTAAGATCGTGGTAGAAAATTGACTTTACGCAAAAAAATCAGAAGCTAAGGCTCCTGATTTTTTTTATATGGGGTTTATTGTTGCTGCAAATTGTGAGACTTATAACGGATTGCTTCTGCAGTAGCTATTATAAACCAAAAATAGGTTGTTACTTTAGGCAGAAACAATAAATTGTCTGATAAATTCATAAGTAAGAAAACAATCATACTTGCCATTATTCCAGTATAAAATGGTATATAAAATTTATCTTTAGTTGTACTATACAGCTTCTTAATTCTAAATAAAACCGTTATTATAATTCCGATGAAAGAAGCTATTCCTAATATGCCTAACTCACTTTCAAATTTTAAATATGAATTATGATTTGGATAGTTCTTGTATGCATAATATTTTAATTCTTTATACTTACTCACATATTCATTATATTTGGTGACAAAGTTTCCATTACCAACACCTAAAATTGGATGATCCCTTATCATATATAATGCTGTTTTCCAAAGTTTAATTCTTAATTCATTCTGATGTAAATCAAATGTACCTACAATTCTTTGAAAAACAGAAGGTATGAACGAAAGTAATATAGCAAGCCCCCCTAAAGCGAAAATCCACTTAATACTATAAATTAGAGTAAGCACTAATAATCCTATTCCAAGACCTAATATTGCATTTCTAGAAAAAGTCATTACCAAATTAATAATTACTAACATTGAGAGTAATACATACATTATTTTTTTAGTCTTATTTTTTTCATAAATACTCAACATAATCACTGGGAAAATTATTAATATTAAATAAGCCCCAAAAGCATTTGGGTTTGCGAATGTTGATGTTATCCTTGTAATTACACCATTATTATACGATCTTCTAAAGGTTTCATTCAATGCAAAACCTGTAAAATACTGCAAAACACCAATACAACACAAAATAAAGGAAGTAGATATATAAAATTTTAACAAAGTTTTTATTTGTTTTTTGCTATTAAATTCGTATTTTATAACAAAATATAAAAATATGTAAGTTATAAATCTTGCACTTTCACTTAATGCTAATCCTTTATTTTTTGCATAAATAGTAGATAAAAGCATTATACCAAGTAATAACGTAATAAATATACTTAATTTATCAGTGAAAAAGTCTATAATACCATCTTTAAAATTCTCTCTACTACCTTTTGAAACTAATAAATTTATAATATACAGAAAAACTATTAATGCCAAAATAAAATCAGTAACTGCTACACCCTTAAATACAACTTCTTGTGGAATTAAAGGTAATAACATGATATAAGCACATATTAATAAAAATGAAATTTTTCGATAAAAGTTCACGTTCCAGCCTCTTTTCAAATACAAATTAGTTTTGATGATGTTTATCTTAATAGTGCTAGATATCCATTACAATATTTTTCCTCCTAATAGATTATATCCTCTTTTCTTACCTTTTGCACGCTTTAATTAAACCATCGCCTGCACAGATGTTCATTTTTTCAAGTATAATTATACCATTATTTTTATTCACATGATACAATGTATTATTTTTAATATGATTACTCCCACCCTGAAAAATCTTTCCATAAGTCTTGTTAAATATATAATTAGTTTTATATATATACACGTAAGTATAATTAACTTTAAGTACCTGTGACCACTCCACTGGTGAAACATTTTCAGTCCAAATGTCACCTTTATAATAAGGCTTACCAATGCTCCAACTTTCATTTTTAATATTAGTCATAATAGGTGTTATATTATATCTGCTAACCCAATAATCAAAACCACTGGATGCAACAGAAATTATATAAACTTTATCAGTTTTAGGATTTATTATTTGCTTTATTTTTGTTATTGGTGCATATATAGCACGTTTTGATATAGTACCCTGTATATCTGATGGTGCGAGCATAATCATATTTATAATTGGACGCACGTTTGTTATTAATAATAAAAACAACAATAAGACACTAGAATATGATAGGTTAGATTTATTATGATGTGATCCAGCTTTTAAACATATAGTTCCAACTACGAAAATGAGAATTCCTAGTAGATAGGTACTTATATACCTTGAATAAGATGCTAAATTAGTAGCCTCATACTCAGTGTATGTGAAAATATACAATATTAGTAAAGAAAAAGTATATAGTGTAGCTCCAATAAATAAACTGATAGTTACTACTTTAAATCGAAGTTTTTCCTCTTCATTACCTGCATAAGTTATTAGTACCATAGACATTGAAAGTAGTATTACTAGCCAACCCACAAATGATATTTTAATTGAATAGTTAGTTAAAGATAATCCAGTTAAAGCATTAAAAAAGTTCTTTATTGTTACTATTTGGTAGTGTGGCGCATTTTCAGTAAATAAATTTTCAATGCTATGAACTCCAATCTTGGTTATATCCCAGGCAACATTTGTTTTTGTGATTTTAAGATATATTGACCATGAATATTTGGCTATTATAGTAAATAAAATAGGACATGAAACTAACTTTAAATTTTGCCTTTTTACAAATAAAAGATCTATAGCAATTATAATAATTGCTATAATTGCAAGGCCGAATCCTGCTGACTTTGTAAGAGTTAGTATAGATAAAGCCAAACTTATATTAAATATTTTAAAAGTGCTTGATTCATTGGTATAATAGTTAATGAGAATACTTGCAAATATAACTCCAAGTATTGCATCAACCATTAGATTAGTGTAAAAATCCTGGAAGAATGCCAAAGGAAGAATTAACACTAAAACAAATCGAACAACTATCGTGCTAAAGTTTTTCCATCGGATATTACTAAAAAAAGGTAACATTAATGAAAAATACAATATGTTCATAGACCTATATAAATTTCCTTCGCTAAAATTCCCAGATAATTTCACCCAGAAATATTCGAATAATGCTGTAGAGGGTGGATACCCTCTAAATGTGGTTGTTGCTTCTGGATGATTACCAAGAGCATCAAATATATACATATTTTTAACTACAGTTCCCCAATGTGAAAATTCATCCCAAGATGTAAACATTCTTCCTCGTTGTGCCCACCAGGCTAATACAAAAAACAGGATGAATATTACAAAGCTGGGGGTCAAAAAAAATTTCTTAACCATTAGTCTATTACTATAGATTGTGTAGAGAAAAAATAGCATACAAACTATTGCTATTGTCACTACAATGTATACTCCAATTTTTAGTAAACCTAGCAATCCAAATAGGTATAAAACAAATATTATTATAAAAATCCATAATGAGAACGTTTCTTCAATTTTTTTATTGCATTTTAACGAAATCATAAAAGCTCCAGAGCATAACATCATGAATATGAATATTAAATACATATCATATCTTCTCTAAAATGTAAGTTCTCTTAAAAACCCATTCTTTTTGAACTTTATAACTCATAGCAGATAACATACCGTCTACTATAACCTTAATAGCAACGACAGAGTGGCCGAAAATATGATAGGTAAATGATACACTTAATCCGGATACTAGCATAAGTGTTAGGCATAAAGTATAATATCTAATTAATACTAATTTATCATAAGACTTGTGCTTAAATACAGCATTTTTATTTACATTATAATTAAATAAGGAAGACATAATTCTAGAAATAATGGTTGCTAATAAAATAAAATATTCAGGTGTTACATTATAAAGCAGTTTTGAGAACATTGTAAATAAAAGAATATCTAGAATAAATGATAAAAATGATGATGACATGAATTTAAAGATGACCCCATAGACCTTTATTGAATCACTTATTGGTTTAAAATGAGATGATTTATTATATTCTATATAAATCGTATCAATTAACACTTCGTATATTGCTACATCTTTACGTTTGCATTCAAGTAACATATTAGTTTCATATTCAAATCTTTCTCCATTTACATTCATTAAATCCAAAGCAAGCTCCGACGAAATGGCTCTTAAGCCTGTTTGAGTATCGGTAACATTCATTCCAGCTAAAAGCGTAAACATTTTTCTAGTCATTATATTTCCAAACCTGCTCCTAAAAGGAATAGTTGGATCTGAGAAATTTCTGGATCCCAGAATAAGTTTTTTAGGATTCTCAATTAGTTTCTGTGATACTTTAATAATGTCCTCAACACTGTGTTGACCATCAGCATCCGCCGTTACAATGCCAATGCATTCTGTGTTATTGTTTAAAAAATAATTAAACCCTGTTTTAAGAGCTCTACCTTTTCCCATATTTGTTGCGTGAATTAATATGTGACATTGTTTTTGAAGTCCAATATTATTAAAAATGGGTTTATACTCTTCACTACTTCCATCATCTACAATGTTTATATGTATAAATCCTGCTTTTATAAGATTACTTACTAAAACTATCAATTTATTATCTGGATTAAAAGCTGGTATCAAAATCGAAATATTTTTCAACATATTTAATTTTTCCTCATTCATAAGACATTCTCCTAACAAATATTTATATTAGAATTATGCCCAAATAAATTTTTAACAAACAAAACAACCAAAATTCATCATATGCATTTTGGTTGTTTTGTTCTTTTTGTGTAATATGTTATACATAAATTATTCTTAACCTATTTTCTTAATATCTTATTTAACTTTAATCCCATTATCTTTTTAAAAGGAAATTCAAATATTTTTAAAGATAGAACAAATGCTAATCCAACAGCAAGGCATAAATATACTAATTCCCAGTTATAAGGAAATACTTTCATTAAATATATTTCCAAACCATAGTGATGGTATACCGATAATACTAAATAATGTATAAAGTACACTTGAAGTGTCCTGTTTCCAAACTTTGTTATAAATATCCTGCCATTCGGAGTTATATACATAATTGCCAATGAGATAATCGTACTTAATCCATAAAATAAAAATCTATAGATACCACCAAATACCGGCTCACCTAAAGCTATATAAGAATTACGTCCAGTAAAAAATCCTCTCAAAGTATATAAATCTCGCCCATAAACAAAAATAACTATAAAAACAATAGTTATAATAATTAAAGAAAACCTCTTAAGCCATATGCATTTTAAAATTTTTACCAAATCTGTACCATTAAAATAGTACCCACTTATAAAAAACGGAAAAAAAACTAATATTCTCGATAAAGAGAAAAAGTCTACCACCGTTACTATTTTATAATACCCTACTAAAACGCCGATTATAACAGAAAAACATATTACTATTACCGGTTTAATATTTTGTATAACATATGAAATACATAACCAAACACTCATAGCAAACAAATACCAAGGTGGCCCACCTTCTACGAAAAATCTAAATTGAGTATTTGTATCACCAAATATATATCTGCTAAGAACAAAAAAACATAATTTGAGCAACAAATATAAAAATAAATATAAAATTACCTTTGTTATTCTAAATTGTTTTCCATCAAGCACCGTTTTAGAAAAATAACCAGATACAAATATAAATAAAGGCATATGAAAAGTATAAATAAAAAGATATATATCTTTCATCATTAGAGATGTA
>NZ_CALEVF010000213.1 GCF_937920395.1 uncultured Clostridium sp.
TATGTTTTACTTCTGGGTGAAATTGAACTCCATAAAGTTTTTTAGAAACATTTGCCATAGCAGCTACTGGGCAGTGTTTAGAAGTTGCAATAATTTCAAATCCGTTTGGTACTTTAGCTATATGATCTGTATGACTCATCCAACATTGATTTTCATTTATTCCTTTGAAAATAATAGCATCCTTGTTTAGGTCAACCTCTACTTTTCCATATTCACGAACATCTGATGTTTTAACTTCTCCACCAAATGCTTGTGCCATTAACTGAGCACCATAACATATTCCTAAAATAGGAATACCAAGTTCAAATATTTCTTTTTCAATTTGGGGAGCACCCTCGGCATATACACTATTAGGTCCACCTGTAAATATTATACCTATTGGGTTCATGTTTTTTATCTTTTGAACAGAATATGTATATGGTATTATTTCGCAATAAACACTATTTTCTCTAACTCTTCTTGCAATAAGTTGATTATATTGACCGCCAAAATCAACTACTAAAACTAATTCTCTATTAATCAATGTTTTTCCTCCTGTGCATTTAGGCCTTATTTTATCTAGCTGTTCTTATCTATACTAGCTGTTTTCATCTATTCTAGCTGTTTACGCTATAGTTTGGTGATTCTTTTGTAATTGATACATCATGTGGATGACTTTCGCGAAGTCCTGCTGAACTCTGAACAACAAATGTTGAAGTTTCAAATAATTGTACTAGTGTTGCTGAACCTAAATATCCCATACCTGATCTAATCCCACCGACCATTTGGAATATAGTATCTATAACGCTTCCTTTGAAAGGCAATCTTCCTTCTACACCTTCTGGAACTAATTTTTTATTTCCTTCTTGAAAATATCTGTCCTTACTTCCACAAGCCATAGCACTTAGTGAACCCATGCCTCTGTACACCTTATAACTTCTTCCTTGGTATATTTCCATCTCGCCTGGCGCTTCCTCGCAGCCTGCGAACATAGAACCAATCATTACTACCTTAGCACCTGCTGCTAATGCCTTAACTATGTCTCCTGAATATTTTATACCACCATCTGCAATTACAGGAATTCCATATTTATTTCCCTCTTCAACACAGTCCATTACTGCTGTAAGTTGAGGAACTCCTACTCCTGCTACAATCCTTGTAGTACAAATTGAACCAGGACCTATTCCAACCTTAACACAATCTGCTCCTGCTTCAATTAAATCATGAGTTGCTGCAGCGGTTGCAATATTTCCTGCAATTATTTGAAGTTCTGGGTATGCACCCTTTATTTCACGTACAGCGTCTAGTACTCCCAACGAATGTCCATGAGCTGTATCGATAGTTATTACATCTACTCCAGCCTTTACAAGCGCTGCTACCCTATCCATCTTATCTGCAGTTACACCAACAGTCGCACCACATAACAATCTTCCGCGAGCATCCTTTGCTGCATCTGGAAATCTTATAGTTTTCTCTATATCTTTTATAGTTATAAGACCTCTTAAATTATTCTCACTATCTACTAAAGGTAACTTCTCTATTTTATGTTTTTTAAGAAGTTCTTTTGCTTGTTGCATACTTGTTCCTTCTGGTGCTGTTATCAAATTTTTACTTGTCATTATATCTTTAATCTTTTTACTATAATCAGTTTCAAAGACTATATCTCTATTCGTAATTATTCCAACAAGCTTACCATTCGTTGTAATAGGAACTCCTGATATTCTATATTTTTTCATTAATTCTAAAGCATCTTCTAGAAGGTTTTCTGGTGATAAGAAAAATGGATCTGTAATTACACCATTTTCTTGTCTTTTAACTCTATCAACTTCAATAGCTTGATTTTCAATACTCATATTCTTATGTATAATACCTATTCCACCCTCTCTAGCCATTGCAATAGCCATTCTAGATTCAGTAACAGTATCCATTGCTGCACTCATTAATGGTATATTTAATTTTATTTTCTTTGTAAGGTAGGTACCTAAAGTAACATCTCTAGGTAAAACTTCAGATTTATTTGGTACTAATAATACATCATCAAATGTATACGCTTGTTTTAATATCTTTGCCATTTAATCCTCTCTCCTTTGTACTTCTATTTTAGGTACATAAAAACAAATATCATATCAAAAGTGATATTATATTTAATTGAATGTTCCTTATATTCATTTTTATAATTGGCATAAAAACCTATATATATACGACATTTTAAAATAAGGTATAAAATATAGAAAAGCATACTAATCCTACTTTAACCAAAGTAAAATTAGCATACCTAAAATAAGTTCATACTAATATTACCCATAGTGGTCAATTTAAGGCTGACCGTAGATGCTCCTTGCCATATTCAAGGGATATATGAGTAGCGTTGTTGTTTTTTGTAGCTATTACAACTATGATAGTTAATGTTTAAACATTTGTCAATAACTATCTTATACTTGTTCGTTTACATAACAAAAACATTATTTTTCTGTTATATAAAATAAAAAAATTAACTAGATATAATCTAGTTAATTTTTCTATTCTAATATATTTTATTTTAATTAGAATGTTAATTTCTCTTAGTACATTCCATCCATTCCCATTCCTGGTGCTCCACCCATTGGTGCTGGATTTTTCTCAGGGATATCTGCAACTGCAACTTCTGTTGTCAAGAATGTTGCTGCAACAGATGCGGCATTTTGAAGTGCTGATCTTACAACTTTTGTTGGGTCAACAATTCCTGCTTTGTTCATATTAACTAATTTATCATTTAACGCATCATATCCAATTTCTCCAGCGCTTTCTCTAACTTTTTCTATTATAACTGAAGCTTCTGCGCCAGCATTAGTAACTATTTGTCTTAATGGTTCTTCTAAAGCTCTTTTTATTATGTTGATACCTACTTGAATATCCGATACATCTGAAGTTAATTTAGCAATTTCAGTAATTGCATTAATATAAACTGTTCCACCACCTGGAACTATTCCTTCTTCAACTGCTGCTTTTGTAGCTGCAAGAGCATCTTCTATTCTTAATTTTTTCTCTTTTAATTCAGTTTCAGTAGCGGCTCCAACTTTTATTACAGCTACTCCTCCTGCAAGTTTAGCAAGTCTTTCTTGTAATTTCTCTTTATCAAAATCTGATGTAGTATCTTCAATTTGTTTTTTAATTTGAGATACTCTATCATGTATTGCTGTCTTATCACCTTTTCCGTTTACTATTGTAGTGTTTTCTTTAGATATTTTAACACTTTCAGCTTTTCCAAGCATTTCAACAGTAACATCTTTTAATTCTTTTCCTAGTTCTTCACTTATAACTTCTCCACCAGTTAGAGTTGCTATATCTTGAAGCATTTCTTTTCTTCTATCCCCAAAACCTGGTGCTTTAACTCCTACACAAGTAAAGGTTCCTCTTAACTTATTAACAACTAATGTGCTTAAAGCTTCTCCTTCAATATCCTCAGCAACTATTAACAATTTTTTACCTTGTTGAACAATTTGCTCAAGTATTGGAAGTATGTCTTGTATATTTGTTATTTTCTTATCAGTTATTAAAATATATGGTTCTTCAAGATTTGCTTCCATCTTTTCTGTATCTGTAACCATATATGCACTTAAATATCCACGGTCAAACTGCATTCCTTCAACTACGTCAAGTTCTGTTCCCATAGATTTTGATTCTTCTACAGTTATAACACCTTCATTACCTACTTTTTCCATAGCATCAGCTATTAAAGCACCTGTTACTTCGTCACTAGCTGATATAGAAGCAACTCTAGCTATATCTTCTTTACCGCTTACTGGTTTAGAGGCTTTTTTAATTTCTTCAACTGCTTTATCTACTGCCATTTTTATACCAGTTCTAATCATCATTGGATTAGCTCCAGCTGTAACATTCTTTAAACCTTCTCTTATTATAGCCTGAGCAAGTAATGTAGCTGTAGTTGTTCCATCTCCTGCTACATCATTAGTTTTAGTAGCAACTTCTTTAACAAGTTGTGCTCCCATATTTTCAAATGGATCTTCAAGTTCTATCTCTCTTGCTATAGTAACACCATCGTTTGTTATTAATGGTGATCCAAATTTCTTATCTAAAATAACATTTCTACCTTTGGGTCCTAGTGTTATTTTTACTGTGTTTGCAAGTTTGTCTACACCTCTTTGCATAGCTCTTCTTGCTTCTTCTCCAAACAATACATTTTTAGCCATTTAAAAACCCTCCTTGTGCGTCAATGATTAAATATAATATTTAATCATTGACGCAATTAATTAAATACTATTTTTCAATTATAGCTAGTAATTCTTCTTGTTTTAATATGATATATTCAATACCATCATATTTTATTTCATTTCCTGAATATTTAGAGAATAGTACTTTATCCCCTGTTTTAACTTCCATTTTAATTAGTTTTCCATCTTCTGTTTTTCCTGGTCCTACTGCAATAACCTCAGCTTCTTGTGGTTTTTCCTTTGAAGCTCCTGCAAGGACTATTCCACTTTTAGTAGTTTCCTCTGCTTCTAATCTTTTAATTAATACCCTATCACTAAGTGGTCTAATGTTCATTTTAAACCCCTCCTTTTATATTTTTATTCCTTTTGTTAGCACTCATCACATCCGAGTGCTAATATGTTCTATAACTTATATAATAATTAATAATCAGTATAATTGCAACTTCAATTACCGTACGCATTCTTCCATTTATAACCATACAATCAAATTAAGTTTTATACTCACCGCATTTCGCAGTTATTCTCTTCTTTCCTTTATTCTCTCAAATTCATTGTAATTTTTATGAAATTAATTTTTCTTGTATAGATTTATGCATATTTGTTATACTTACTAATAGAGGTGATTTTGTGAATATTTTAAACAAATCTATAATTGACCGCTCTTCTTTAAGCTTTATTATTAATAAAGTAAAAACCTTAATTAAATTTTTATTTAGAGCAATTTTTATTTCAAGTTTTGTATTTTCTTTTTTGGTTTTGAGTGTAAATTTTACTTTACTTTTCAAGCCCTTGTATTACATTGATATTGGAACATTAAAAATCGAACAATCTTCAGGATTAAATAAAAGCGACTTAAAATCCAATTACAATTATGTTATTACATATTTAACTCAAAATAAAAATGAAGAATTTAATCTTCCAACATTACCGTCATCAATTCATGGTAAAATTCATTTTAAAGAAGTTAAAGTAATTTTTGATAAACTTAAAATAATGCTATTATTTTCATTGCTAATAAGTATTGCAGGTGTCCTTGTAAATAAAAAAAGAAAAACAATAAGATATCTATTAACTGCTTCCATCTTTCTTATTATTATACCGGTTATACTTCTTATACCCTTCTTAGTTAATTTTGATAAAAGTTTCACTATTTTTCATCACATCTTTTTTAACAATAATTATTGGCTTTTTGATCTTAAATTAGACCCCGTAATAACAATCCTACCACAAAGTTTTTTCTTCCACTCTGCTATATTAATGATTTCTTTAATTATTATGTGTAGTATAATATTAGCCATTATATATAAAAGTACTAAAAAATCACATTTTTTATAAGATCTATAAAAAATGTGATTTTAATATGTCTTTTTCTTTTTTATCGTATTTTTAATTATAGTATTGCCTTTTAAAAGACCTATTAGGAATAAAAAGCTCATTATTACTCCTATAGTAATTAAACTAGTAACATTTTTTGAATATATTTCTTCTCCAAAGTAAGACGATATAAAAATCCCTGGAATTCTTCCCAGTGTTGAATATATGCAAAAATCTTTAAAAGAGATATTCGATACACCACATATATATGCTAGTGCATCCTTTGGTACTCCCGGAATTAAATAAAATGCGAATACAACAATCTTTTTACTTCCTACGTCTAATATTTTTTTAAAGAATTTTATTTCCTTTTTTAACATCAACTTTTCCACTAGTGGTTTCCCATAATCCTTAGCAATAAGATATACCATTATGCTTCCTAACGTAATTCCAATTAAAGATATCACTCCGCCCCAAAAAGTACCAAAAATATACCCTCCAGCAATTTGTATAAATTCCCCTGGAATAAAAAATACTACTACTTGTAAAACCTGCATAAGTATGAAGACTAAAACACTTAAATTACCGTAAGAAAGGACAATTTTTTTCATTATATTAGGATTTTTAATTAAATCCGAATACTTGAAAAAATACTGATATCCTACATACATAAAAATCAACACAATTGCTATTATTACTATATGTTGCTTATGTCCTAATACCTTTATTCTTACGTAATCCCATACTTTTTTCATAGATCTCCATCCTCTTTATTTTTTATAAGATTCAGTAGTAGTCCATAATTTTATCTCTTGTTTGTTATTTTGCTTAATTTTCATTAATTTATTCTATTTTAATATTATTTTCTCTTGCATAGTAAAATAAATACTGTTGTGCGAAGCCTGCTAAGTTTTCAAATTTATCTCTAGCAAAAGTTCTTATTTTAGGTAGCGACACATCTGGTGCTAAATAAAAAAACTGCATCGCTCTCTTAACCCACACATCCACTGGGAAAGCAGAATATTTTTGCATGGAAAAAAGCATGATACAATCAGAAACCTTTGGTCCAATACCGCTTAATTTCTGTAATTCTTGATGGCAAACATCATCATCACATGATTTAATAAATTCTAAATTCACATCATCTGCATATATTCTATGCACTGCATCCTTTACGTATTTAGATCTAAAGCCTAGACCACAACCTTGAATTTCCTCAATAGATGCTTTATCTAATTCTGCCGCTGTTGGAAACGCATAGTATGTATCACCCTTGTATTCTATTGCTTTCCCCCATTTTTCGCTTAACCTATTAATAGCTCTTTTTATCATAGGTATTCTATTATTTGAAGAAATTATAAATGATATCGTAAGTTCAAATGGTTCTTGCTGAAGTAATCTTATTCCATACCCAAAATTAACGGATCTTTCAAGAAGTGGATCTTTTCGAAATTTTTCTTTAATAACTGTATACTCTCTTTTAAGATCAAAATAATCACACCAAAGTTTTTGAAATTCTTCCTCATCTATATTATATATTTTCACATCCATCTCATTTTTTTCTACTTCTACTACCTTTCCATATGCCACTCCTATGTAGGTGCCACTCTCCTGTTTATTCCACCTAAAACATTGACCACATTCGAATATATGATCTAATTCGAAGTTATCTACACCTTTTATAATAATGCCATTATCAAACGATTCAACTTTTTTATAATCCATAATTTTTCCTTTCCTTACCTCTTATTATTAACTTGTGATTCACGAGTCACAATTTCATCTAATATTTGTGCTGCCATTTCAATCATAACTCTACAACCAATATCTTCTTTTTTATATTTTGCTTTAAGTATTGTACAATTATTCGTACCAAGCTTGCCTTCAAACTTTTTAAAAAATTCCTGACATAGCTTTTTCACTCTGTCTCCTTCATGTCCTTTTACTTTAGTAAACAATATACCTATAACAGCTATTGAACCTGTTATTGCTCCACATACGCTTTCTATGCCCATTCCACCGCCAAAAGCTGACATGGTCTTAAATGTTTCGCTATTTAAATTTAAATTATATTCTTCATTAGCAGAATAAATCATCACCTCAGCACAGTTAAGATTATATTCCTTAGTATAATATTTGTTTATCTTATTAATTAACATACATAAACCTCCTAATATTCAACCTCATTATGACAGACAATATATAATAATAAAATTTATTTTCTTAAAAAAACAACTCCATAAACCTTTGTTTATGGAGTTATTTATGTTAATCATCTCTTTCAGAGCTGCAGGTCATCTCTTTCAGAGCTGCATTAGTTTGTTAACATTTCATCTATAGCTTTAGCAGCTTTTTTACCTGCTTCCATAGCTAATATAACTGTAGCCGCTCCCGAAACTGCATCTCCACCAGCATATACATTCTTTTTAGATGTTAATCCAGTTTCATCCTCCGCAATTATACACTTACGTTTATTAATATCTAAACCTTTTGTTGTCAATGGAATTAAAGGATTTGGCGATGTGCCTAAAGACATTATAACTGTATTAACATCCATCGTGAATTCTGAACCCTCAATAGTTATAGGTCTTCTTCTTCCTGAAGCATCCGGCTCACCGAGTTGCATTCTTACACATTTCATACCTATAACATTTCCTTTTTCATCTCCTAGGATTTCAATTGGATTAACAAGTAGATCCATTATAACCCCTTCTTCTTTTGCATGGTGTACTTCTTCAGCTCTTGCTGGAAGTTCTGATTCTGATCTTCTATATACTATGTGTCCTTCCGCTCCAAGCCTTACTGCTGTACGTACAGAGTCCATAGCAACATTACCTCCACCTACAACAGCAACCTTTTCGCCTGTTCTTATAGGGGTCTGATATCCTTCTTTATATGCTTTCATTAAATTATTTCTAGTTAAATACTCATTAGCAGAAAACACTCCATTTAAATTTTCTCCTGGTATTCCCATAAACATCGGAAGTCCTGCACCCGAACCAATAAATATAGCTTTAAAATCTTCATCATTCATCAATTGATCTATTGTTACAGTTCGTCCTACTATAACATTTGTTTCTAATTTAACACCTAATTTTTTAACATTCTCAACTTCATGTTTAACGACTGTTTCTTTTGGAAGTCTAAATTCTGGTATACCATATACCAAAACTCCACCCGCTTCATGGAGTGCTTCGAATATAGTTACATCATATCCAGCTTTTGCTAAATCTCCAGCGCAAGTAAGTCCTGATGGACCACTTCCTACTACTGCAACCTTAATACCGTTTTTAGGCTTAGTTTCTGAAAGATCAACATTATGCTCCCTTGAGTAATCTCCTACAAATCTTTCAAGTTTACCTATAGCTATTGCATCTCCCTTTATTCCCAATATGCACTTGCTCTCACATTGAGTTTCTTGTGGACAAACTCTACCACAAACAGCTGGTAGAGCACTGTATTTAGCTATGACCTTAACTGCCTCAACAAACTCTTTATTTTTAACATGCTTAATAAAACCAGGAATATCTATTGCAACAGGACATTTACTAACGCACATTGGTTTTTTACAGTTTAGACATCTTGTAGCTTCTTTAACTGCTTCATCTTCTGTATATCCTAAACATACCTCTTTAAAATTAGTAGCTCTTATTTTGGGATCTTGCTCTTCTATTGGAATTCTTTTCTTGTTATCCATTATTTAGTACCTCCTAAACCACAGCCGGCTTTAATTCCTTCATTTTTAGAAAATTCTTGAGTTTTGTACATTGATTGTCTTCTCATTGCTTCATCAAAATTAACCTTATGTCCATCAAATTCTGGTCCATCAACGCAAGCAAATTTAGTTACGCCATCTACTGTAAGTCTACAAGCTCCACACATTCCAGTTCCATCTACCATAATAGGATTCATACTTACAATAGTTGATATTCCAAGGTCTTCAGTTAATTTGCAAACAAACTTCATCATTATCATAGGTCCAATAGCAACCACTAAATCGTATTTTTTACCTTCATTTTGAACTAATTCTTTCAATTTATTTGTAACAAGCCCCTTATATCCATAAGAACCATCATCTGTACATGGATATACATTTCCCGCTACTTTCTTCATTTCTTCTTCCATAATCACATATTCTTTAGCTTTTGCGCCTATTATTACATCTGCCTTTATGCCTTGAGAGTTAAGCCATTTTACCTGAGGGTAAACTGGCGCTGTTCCAAGTCCCCCAGCTACGAATACAATTTTCTTTTTCTTTAACTCTTCAATACTTTCACTCATTAATTCTGATGCTTGTCCAAGAGGTCCCACAAAATCTTCGAATGAATCACCAACTTCATATTTTTCCATTTCTTTTGTTGAGCAGCCTATAGTCTGAACTACTATAGTAACTGTTCCTCTTTCGGCATTAAAGTCACTTATTGTTAATGGTATTCTCTCACCTTTTTCATCCATCTTTATTATTATAAATTGACCAGGTTGTGCTGCTTTAGCCACTCTTGGTGCCTCAATATCCATTAAAAATATTTGTGGTGCCAATTCTTTCTTTCCAACTATTTTATACATTTTTTTGCCTCCACATCTTTCTATAATTTTAGTCTGCTTATGTACCCATATTAAAATCTTTATTATCCTATGATATTTATACTATCATTATTTTACCACAAAAACTATAATATATTAAAATGTTGAATTTAATTTTAAATGAAATCTTATATTAAAATAGACAGATAGCAAAGAGCATAAAATACTAATGCTATTACTACCTGTCTTATTTTTAATTATTGTACATTGACAAAAATTATACAATCATTGTTTGATTCTCTATCTCTTTATTTTAAAAATTAACTTTTTCGCCTGTAAATGAACATGTTAATACTTTTTTCATTTCATCTAAATTTATTGGTCTTGGGTTAGATCCTGTACATGCATCTTTTAAAGCATTTTCAGCTATAAAATTCAAATTAGTATCAAACTCTTCTTTAGTCATACCATTTTCAGAGAAAGATAATGGTATATTTAGAGTCTTATTTAAGTCTCTTATCATATCTGTTAATGAATTTATTAATTCATCATCTGTATTGCCATCTAGTTTTAATGTTCTAGCAATTGTAGCATATCTATCTCCACAAGATTTCTTATTAAAATCTATAACATGTGGAAGAAGTATTGCATTAGCGAGTCCGTGTGCAACGTGGAATACACCACCTATTTTATGTGCCATGCTATGAGATATTCCAAGTAGTGCGTTTGAAAATGCCATTCCAGCAAGGCATTGTGCCATATGCATCTCATTTCTTGCCTCAACATCTCCATTAAATGATTTTACTAAGTTAGCTTTAATCATAGTTATAGCTTGCATCGCAAGCGGATCCGAGAAACAAGAATGAAGTCCTGCAACATAAGCCTCAAATGCATGAGTTAATGCATCCATGCCTGTATGCGCTACCAATTTTGGTGGCATTGTTTGAGCAAGCGACGGATCAACTATAGCTATATCTGGAGTTAAGTTGAAATCTGCTAAAGGATATTTTA
>NZ_CALEVF010000214.1 GCF_937920395.1 uncultured Clostridium sp.
CAGCCCCCGTATCGGACTTTCACCGACGAGTAAACGCCCATGCCGGGCACACTAATAAAAAACTATGGAAATATACTTCCATAGTTTTATTAACTCTATAATCTTACTTTTTTATTTTCTCTAAAAATAATGATGTATCTAATAAACTTATTAGTTATTATTAAGAGTTTTCTAACTTGACTTTACTACTACGCAATCTTGAAAAAGTTAAAATTGCCCCAATTAAACAAATAATTGCTGCAACTATATATACAATTCTCATGCCATATATAAATGCATCATTTCGTCCCACTATATAATTAGTTACATGATACCCAATTTTATAACTCATTCTATTATATAAAAGTGCAGTTGACAGAGCTATTCCACATACCATTCCGAGGTTTCTTACAAGTCCATTAATACTTCCTGCGATACCTAATTTATCCTTTGCTACTGTGGACATTATTAAAGAATTATTAGGCGATTGAAATAGACCATTACCAATTGTCATAACGATTATATAAAACACCATAGTCATAAGACTCGTTTGTTCATTTAAAGTTGACATTAAAAACAGACCCACACTATTTACCAAAAGACCTATAAAAGTTAGAATCTCAGATCCTATTTTATCTGATAAATGCCCACTTACTGGTGCAACAACAGATAAAACTAAAGGAGATACCATAAGTACTAATCCAGTAAATGCAGGTGAGTACTTAAGTACATCTTGGAGGTAAAAGGGTTGAATAATAACCGAACAAAACATTGCCACAAAAGATATAAACCCACAAAATATAGAAAGTGAGAATAATTTATTCTCAAATATTTTAAGTTCTAATAAAGGGTTTTTACGTTTCTTCTCCACAAATATAAATGCTATAAATGAAACAATTGATATTAAAAAACCTATCAAAATTATAGGACGTGTAAAACCAATTTCCTGCCCCTTGCCAAGAGCTACAAATAGAGGAATTATAGTAAATACAAATAGTAATGCTCCATATCCATCCAATTTCCCTTTTTCTGTTTTGTTTGCTTTGGGCAGTATTTTTAAACCATAAAATAAAGTTATTATGCCTATTGGTATGTTAATTAGAAATATGTATTCCCAACTTGTAGCATCGACTATAAAACCTCCTAGTCCTGGTCCAACCATTGCTCCAAGAGCAACAAACGTTCCCGTAATTCCAAGGGCTCTTCCTCTCTCATTTGCTGGAAACACTCCTGTTATAATTCCTTGACTATTAGCCATTGTAGCTGCCGCTCCTATTGCCTGAATAACTCTTGCTATAACTAAAAAGGTAAGGGAACTTGTTACTCCACAAAATAAAGAACCTATTGTAAATACAGCTATTCCAAACTTGAATACCTTTGTTTTACCAAGCATATCCCCTAGTTTTCCAAAAACTAATATAGCTGCTGAGATAACAATTAAGTAACTCGTTACTACCAATTGAACACCCGCTGATGTTACATGAAGTGATTTAGCCATTACAGGTAAAGCTACGTTTACAATACTGCTATCTAAAGTACACATAAAAGTTACCATTACAACTATAAACAAAATTATCCATCTATTTTTAAAATTACTATTATCCACTGAATTCATTTTCATTCTCCTCTTAAGCTTGTATTTCCATGTTTTTTATATTATTTAGAATCTTGTTCAAAGAATCCATAGTAATTCTCTTCTCATCCTCATTTAAATCTATTGTGATTAATTCTACCAACTTATGTATTTTATTAAGCACTTTTGGGATTATACTCTTAGCCTTTTGCGTTAAATACAATTTATAAGCTCTCGAATCAGTTTCATCTTTATTTCTATCTATGTATCCAAGATTAATAAGTTTTGTTATAGTTCTAGCTGACATTGCCTTGTCACAACCTATTTCTTCACTTATCTTATTTTGACTAATACCTTCATTCCCCCTCAATTTAAGTAAATATGGATATGTTCCACTGCTTAATTCATATTCTTTTAGCTCCTTATCTAAATGAGCCTGTGTACTTCTTAAAATTTTACTATTAAGTTTAAGCAGGTACATTATGTCTTCATCCAAAATACAACACCCCTTATACAAATTGATTTGTTCCTTTTTAGTTGATATATCAACCTTATTATAAGGATATTTCGTTGACTTGTCAACCACTTAACTACTCGTACCTTATAATCCTATACCTAAAATCCACTTACTTGTTTTTATATGATATAATTAAATTTAAAGTGTATTCAATAAGGAGTGTATAAAATGTGTGAAAAACAAAAGATGCTAAGTGGTGAAATCTATAATGCATATGATAAAGATTTAGTCCTTTTAAGAAATAAAGCAAGACATCTTACAAAATTATATAATAATACTGATCCAGAAGATGTTACTAATAGAATAAATATTTTAAAAAAATTATTTGGAAAGATAGGTAATAATTTCGAAATAGAACCTCCTTTTCATTGTGATTATGGAACTAATATCCACATCGGAGAAACCTTCTATGCTAATTTCAATTTTTTAGTTTTAGATGATGGACTTGTAACCATAGGTGATAATGTATTAATTGCTCCTAATGTAAGTATATTTACAGCAACCCATCTGCTTGATCCTAAGTTAAGGCCTAAGAATGCAGATTATACAAAAGCAGTAACTATAGGTAACAACGTATGGATTGGCGGTGGATGTATAATAAATCCAGGTATAACTATTGGTGATAATTCTGTGATAGGTTCTGGAAGTGTTGTTACAAAGGATATTCCAGCTAATGTTGTAGCTGTAGGAAACCCTTGTAGAATACTAAAAAAAATTGATTAGTATTCTACAAAATAGGGAGGTCAAACTACTGAAATATATTTCAGTAGTTTGACCTCCTTTTTTAATCTTTACTTAATCAGTTGGATGGTTATATATCATCCTGTCGTACACATGGTTAAATCCCATTTTACGATAAAGATTTTTAGCACGTTTGTTATCAAGATCTACATGAAGAGACAGATTACCATCTGTTAGTTCAATTGCTCGTCCTATAAGTTCAGATGCCACTCCACGACCTTTATTCCCTGGCTTAACACCAATATATGCAAGGTGATAGGTTGGGATAAATCTTTCAAACCCCATATTTACTATAATACAAATACCCTGTTCTTCACCATTTCGTTTTGCTATTAGCAAAAAACCTTCCTTCATAGCTTTTTCTATAGCATCTACTGTTTCTCCCACTGAATCATTATAAGTAGATAACCAATCACGTGTCATTTCAAGTAACTCTTCTTTGTTTTTATCATTAAAACTTTTAATTTCGCAAACTTCAATTTCACTTTTCCCATCATTTAAAATAATTAAATGTTTTCCATTGCTTAGTTTTCCTTGCTCAGCCATTTTGATAAATGCTGCCATTGCATATGCTTCCTTCCTTGAGACCATAACGCCCTCAAGTTCCCTTAACATATTAGCTACATTTCTTAGATCAATCTCTTCAATGCCAATCATTTCAGCATGTGTATCCATAATTATTTTCTCAACTGTTGCAACTATCCCTATATAATCCTCTTCCATATGTAAATTAATCTCTTCAGAATCTTTATCTTTCATATTAGTCACAGCTATTTTCATTTTCCTAATGTACTCATCCAATGAATCCTTCCACGACGGATTTGAACCACATATTAATTCAGGTAACTTACCCAGTTCCTCATGTACCCAACTTTTAATTAATCCACTATAAACACTTGAGAGTGTATATCCAAGGCCTAATTGTATTGTAATTGTGTCAACCTTAAAATCCATACGTTCCAAACACTCTCTTGTCATATCTTCTAATACAAGATGACTAATAATATTATTTAAATTCCATTCGCACATCAAATACATGTTGTTTTTTTCTGCAATCTCTTTTAAATCTGAACGCGTAATAGTATCTTTTTTATCCCGCATATCAAATAAAATAGATTTATCTATTCTAGAATTTTTCCATTTTTCCTGTTTAAATAGAGGAACTTTAATCTCAAGTTCATTTAATTTTGCAAACAACTGGACTGATTGTATATAACACTCAGACCCATCAACTAAAATCTTTTTAAATCCATTAGCAATAGCATCTTTCACTAAAATTTCTGATATACGGTCATATTTATGGCCTGATGGATTAGCTCCTTCAAGTTTTAAATATATTTCCGAGATACCTAATGCCTTTTCCAATTTTTTTGCTCTCATTAACGGTGTTTTTCCACTTTTTCGCATAATCTCTCCTTCAACACTTAATTGTGATTAAATTCAAAAAACACTCCAGCTTGTGAAACCTTCAGAGTTAGAGTGCCCATTTAATTAAGCTATAATTACTTATATTATAACATTTTTAGCTTAACTCATCAAATACCGTTAATTCATCTTAAAATCTATTAATAACATACTAAAGTATAATTTAAATTTATCTTCATGTTAATAAGGTATTGAGTTTTTTGTCGATTGTTATATAATTATATAGTGGTGTAATACAGATTTATTCACAATATCGTTAGGGGGAAAAACATGTCAGAACATTCAAAAAATATTAAACATTTAACATTAGTATCCTTGGTATTAATGATTTTTACTTCAGTTTACGGATTTAATAACATCCCAAGGTCATTCTATAAAATGGGCTATGCCGCTATCCCCTGGTACATCTTATCAGGAATAACATTTTTTATACCATTTGCTTTCATGATGGCTGAGTTTGGTGCTGCTTTTAAAGATTCTAAGGGCGGAATTTACTCATGGATGGAAAAATCAGTAGGAGCTAAGTTTGCTTTTATGGCAACATTTATGTGGTACTCATCTTATGTAATTTGGATGGTTAATGTTGCCTCTACCGTTTGGGTTCCAATATCAAACGCAATATTTGGTAAAGATATGACACAAACTTGGGCATTATTTGGAATAGCCGGGTTAACTGGTCCTAAAACCTTAGGAATACTCGGTATATTTTGGATATTATTTGTAACATTTGTATCCACCAAGGGATTAGATAAGATTAAGAAATTCACTTCAATAGGTGGCACTGCAGTTGCAGCGTTAAACATAGTTTTATTTATTGGTGCTATACTAGTATTTATAGGAACTCATGGTCATTTAGCTCAGCCAATAGTTGGAATTAGTTCGTTTATAGACTCACCAAATCCTAAATATGTTGGTAATATACTTCAATCTTTTGCCTTTGTAGTATTTGCTATATTTGCTTATGGTGGTATAGAAGTTATTGGTGGACTTGTTGACGAAACAGAAAATGCTGAAAAGAATTTTCCAAAAGGTGTTATTATTTCAGCGATTGTCATTTCCATTGGATACTCACTTGGAATATTCCTTGTTGGTATATTCACTAATTGGTCATTGGTTATGGACGATAAAAGCGTTAACTTAGCTAATTGTGGTTATGTAGTAATGTCTAACCTAGGATACTCTCTTGGTAATGCTTTCGGAGCAAGTAATGCAATGAGTATAGCTATGGGACATGGTTTAGCTAGATTCGTTGGTCTTTCAATGTTTTTAGCTTTGTCAGGTGCTTTTTTCACATTGATGTTTGCTCCATTAAAACAATTAATTGAAGGTACACCTCCTAAATTATGGCCTGGTAAAATGGGAGAAATGAAAAACGGAATGCCACAAAATGCTATGTGGATTCAGGCAACAATCGTTTGTATTCTAATTTTCCTTGTTTCTGTTATTGGTGGAGATTCTATGAAAAAATTCATCGATATATTAGTTTCAATGACCAACGTAGCAATGACTCTTCCATACATGTTTATAGCATATGCTTTTGCACCATTTAAGAAAAACAAATCTATTATTAAGCCTTTTGAAATGTTTAAAACTTACAAAAGTGCTGTCACATGGACTATAATTGTTATGTTCACTGTTGGATTTGCAAACTTTTTCTCTATAATACAGCCAGCATTAGATGGAGATATGATGACAACAATCTGGAGTATCGCTGGACCAGTAATCTTTGCATTAATAGCCTGGATAATGTATTGGATATATGAAACAAAATATATTAATAAATAATAAAATGCTGAAATATAATTTCTATACTTTTTAGAAATTATATTTTTTCTTTTCCATGAAACATTGCAAATAATTTTACTTTATTAAATCAGCAAATTTGCCATCTATAATATTTTTTAATGAATTTGGATTTATCTCTATTTGAAATCCTATTTTCCCAGCACTTACAATTATCGTATCTATTTCAAGCGCTCTCTTATCAATAAATGTTTTATATTTTTTTTTCATACCTATTGGTGAACACCCACCTCTAATATACCCTGTACACTTCTGTAAATCCCTAAGATCTAGCATTTCTATGCTCTTCTCATTAGTTACTCTAGCTACTTTCTTAAAATCTATTTCTTCTCCAACAGGAATCACAATAACATAAACTTCTTTAGAATTTGCATGTGTGACTATAGTTTTATAAAGATATTTTTCGTCACGGCCTATCTTCTTTGCAACAGATAACCCATCTATTTTATCATCTTTAACCTCATATGTCATAACATCATATTCTACTTTCATTTTATCTAAAATACGCATAACGTTTGTCTTTATCATTGTTATCCCCTTTATTTAAATTTATTTACAACAAATATCAGTTTGAAGTCCCTCTTCATTATATCCTCTTTATGTACTGCCTGCACTAATACAATAAATATCATACCTAACATCCATATAATTTACATGAAAAAACTACCAAAAATACTAAGTCCACTGAAAAGCGAACTCTTTTTTCAGTGGACTCAAAATACTTAAGCATTTTTTTAGCATATAATAATAAATTTCCTTATAATATTTATTTATACTTTAGTATCCGTAATTATATCTTCTTCCTCCAAGTAAACTTCCGATAATTAATATTCTAGCTATATCTCCAATTCCACCACCACTACCATAACGACGTCTTCGTCTCATATTATTATCGTTATCGCTATAATTATCCTCAAGCTCTTCCTCTTCCTCACTCCTATAATGTTCTTTATATTTATCAGATATCTCCTTACAAATGCAATCCATTTCTTCCTTGTTAGGACAATATCTTTTCCCGTGCTTTGCTACCATCATATCACAATGATGTTTTACCATAGGTAATATTTTAATATATATCTTAGGATACATATTTTTTAAATCTTCATCACTTTCCTCATCACTCTCAACCATTGGCATGTTCATCATGGACATATTCATCATCGGCATATTCATCATCGCCATATTCATCATTGGCATATTCATCATCGGCATATTCATCATTGGCATATTCATCATTGGCATATTCATCATCGGCATATTCATCATCAGCATATCTTCCATTGGCATATCTCCCATTGGCATATTCATCATGGGCATATCTTCCATTGGCATATCCCCCATTGGCATATTCATCATTGGCATATTCATCATGGGCATACACTGTCCAAGATTTTCACAATTTTTGCAACGATAGTCGTACATAAGTACCTCCAAAATAATATTTATACTTTATATTATTCTATTTTCATTATTTTGTTACTACACTCAGTTTTTGGTGTAATATTTCATTTAAAGTTCTATGACATATTTATACACCTAGACAAATATTATATTTACCCAGGTGTTTTAGATTATATTTATATTAATATATTATAAATACTAATAGTTACTATTTTTTAATAGGTTCTTTTATTAACTTAAAATAGAAAGTAGATCCCTTCTCAATATTCTCTTCAAATCCAATTATTCCATTATGAGCTTCAATAATTCTTTGGGATATATAAAGTCCAAGGCCATTACTTTTTTCTCCAGCAGTTGGAATTGAAGATGTTTTAGAGAAAATCTTGAATAATTTATTCCTTTGTGACTTCGGTATACCCTCACCCTCATCTATTACTTTCGTTGTGACATAATTGCCATCATCACAAACTTTGAGAATAATATTCCCCAGTGGATAAGAAAATTTTATTGCATTTTGAAGGAAATTATTTATAACCTGACCAATTTTTATTTTGTCCATGCAAACTACAATGTTTTGCTCAGTTTCGATTTTCACTAAAATTTTAATTTTTTTATTCTTAGCTGACTGTCTGTTAATAGCAATTGATTTATTTAAGAAAGGAATATACATTATACTCTCCAAATTAAGCTCTAATTTTCCTGTCTCAATAACTGACACATCAATAATATCATTTATTAAATCTAAAAGATATTTACTTGAATCTGTTATAATTTCTATAAATTCTATAGTTTCCTTAAGTTTTTCAAATCTTATCGGTTCTTGAGTGTTTACTTCTTTTACGGAAGTTTTAATAAACTTCGATAAACTAAATATTCCTCCTATAGGGCTTCTTAAATCATGGGCTACAATACCAAGTATTCTACTTTTATCATTACTTATTTTTTCAAGCTCTATATTTTTTACTTCTAACTCTGCTGTTCGTGCGCGAACTTTATCTTTTAAAATTACATTTGTATTTTTTAGAGTTTCAATCATAATTTTATTTTCGCATATAAGTGCATTTTTATCAAAAGCTTCCTTAACCGAACTTTTAAGTTCATATAAATTCCAAGGTTTTGTTAAATATCTAAAAATCTGTCCTTCATTAATAGACTTTATAGCATCACTTAAATCTGAATATCCAGTAAACAATATCCTTATTGTACTCGGATACATATCCTTCACTATTATAAAAAAGTCAGTTCCTTTCATTTTAGGCATTTGCTGGTCACATAAAATTACTCCTATATTAACCTTTTTCATAATTTCAAAGGCATCTTTAGTATTTTGTGTAATATGCACATTATATTCCTTATAAAAGATTCTTTTAAGAGTATTTAAAATCTCAATTTCATCATCAATTATCAGCAAATTTTTTTTATCATCCATCATATTACTCCTTTAGGTATGAATATAGTAAATATTGTTCCTTTTCCTGATATTGAATCAAAACAAATTTCACCCTTATGTATATCCTTAATTATTCTATAAGATAGATATAATCCTAGCCCTACTCCTACACCCCTTGGCTTCGTTGTAAAAAACGGTTCAAATATTTTGCTCTTATTTTCAGCCAAAATCCCATCACCATTATCTTCTATTTCAACTATTATATACTTTTCTTTTTCATACAAGTTTATTGTAATTTCTCCATTTTCACCTGCTGCCTGTACTGCATTTATGATTATATTTAAAAATACTTGGTTTAATTGTGATGGGTAACACTCTATATCAGTAGTCTTCGAGAAGTTCAAATTAAGTTTTGTAGATTTTCTTTTTATTTCTGATTTCACAAGATTTAAAGAATTTTTAATACATTCCTCTATATTACAAAGAATTTTTTCTGAATCATCAACTCTTGAATAATCTCTCAAATCCGATACAATTTTTTTAATTTTTTCAGTGCCCTCAAGGGTTGCCTTTTGAAGCACAGAAAAATCGTTAAGAATATAATTCATATCATATTTTTCTTTAATAATTGATATATTATCAATCTTTTTAATTTCATAATCTTCAAAAAAACTTTTTATTGATTGAAAATATTGACCTATAACTTCGATATTACCCATAACATAAGTTAGAGGATTGTTTATTTCATGCACGATGCCTGCTGCAAGTTGGCCTAGTGCATTCATTTTCTCAAATTGAACAAGCATAGTTTGTGTTTCCTTTTGCTTACAAATGGCGTTTTTCAACATAATTTCTTTCTTAACAAGTTCTCTATTCATATTGTTAATTGATAAAGTATTATATGACATTTCTTTAAATAACGTTTCTATTTCTAGACCATCATACTCACACAAAAAAAATAACTCATTACTAATTTTATAAATTTGAGATATAAACGAAGAATTTAGATGAAGCTTCTTTAATGTAATAATTCCATTAAATACAAGATTATCTGTAGAATTATTAGTTAAATTTTCATCTATTAAAGATTCAATTAGCGGATTTATTAACTTGTCCTTAATATTTTTTTCATTATATCCGAGTATTCGCTTATACCCTTCATTACAAAATAGCACATTACCTTCATAGTCAAGTGAAAAACAAATAACACTTTTACTGTGCTCTAAAAAAGTTTTTAAATTAAGTATTTTTTCTATTTTGAATTCGTATTTTTTATTCATTATCCATCTTCTTCATTGTTTCTAATCTATTTTCTGTTATTATTACAAACTCTGGTATATTTACACTAAGATAGTTGTAGATGCTTAAAATTTCCATGAACGCCTTTTTAGAGAGATTTTCTTTAAGAAGTTCTATCCAAGTATTTATTTGTGCTGCCCAATAGTTTGAAGTAAACCCTCTACTCATATATGCATGAAATTCCCATAAAAATGTATCTACTAATGTGTCAGCATTAGGGGTTAACATGATAGATCCAACAAATCTCAAATGATTTTTATAATTATCTTTCATCATTCTAATATTTTTATCTCCACCGATAAGTTCCAAGATATCTTCTCTTTTAATCATAACTTCATTCATTTTAGCAGCGAGCAAATCTGTTTTATCTATGTATTCATTAATTGAAGTATCACTAACTTTTACTAATTTTTTTGCATTTATAACAAGCTTATTTTTTATAAATACATTTTCATCCATTTTAAGCACATCCTTTAAGATAATTCTCTACACCCTCAAGATTTCCAAAATATAAAACATTTTTTAATTTTTGTGAAATCTCTACACCTACATTTATTAAAGCTTGTCCACCAATAATAATAGGTACATCTGTTACCTTTCTTAATGCTATAATTTCCTTAAGTAAAAATTGAATGTTTGCATAAACACTTAAAGATAAAGAAATCATATCGGGTTTTACTAGTTCACAAAATCTAACTAATTCATCCATCGGAGTATTTGCCCCAAGATAATTAGTATCCCAGCTATTTTTTTCAAAGATATCTGCAACCATTTTTCCTCCTACTTGATGTTCCTCATTTTCCACGCAAGAGATTACAATTTTTTTATTTACTCTATCTAAATTCATTATTTCTGGTAATAATTCATTCATTAAACCCTCTGTGATAGACGTAGCCATATGCTCAACTGCAACGCTAATCTTATTTTTTTCCCACATCTCACCTATTCTATATAGACTTTTCATAAAAATTTCTTCATACAATGTTATAATTGATAAATTTTGTTTTCTAAAACTTATCATCACTTTCTGACATTCAGTCCTATTTCCTTCTAAAAGGGCGTTAAAAAAAGTGTCCTCATATTTTTTTAAGTTTTCCTTTTCCACTTAATATCGCCTCCATATTTAAGTACTTTATCTCAAATATATTAATTATTATCTTTATGCCTTGATTTTTCTAGTTTTTCATCTGCAGCTTTTGTAAAATGTGGTATATTTACAGTAAACCAATTATATATACTAATTATTTCTGAAAATGCTTTACTAGAAATATTTTCTTTTAAAATTTGCCTCCATGTTTCTAATTGTACATTCCAATATTTCGTACTAAACCCTCTACTCATATACGAACGAAAAACCCACAACGTTGTATCTACCAAAGTTTCTGAATCAGGTGTTTGCAGTATAGATGCAACAAAACGTAAATGGTTATTATGATTATCTTTCATCATTGTAATATTTTTTCCACTACCAATGAGTTCTAAAATGTCATCTCTTTTAAGCATTATATCATTCATTTTAGTAGCTAATAGCTCCATTTTATCCATATATTCTTTTATCGATTTTTCACTAACTCTTGCTATTTTATCCGCACTTTTTATAAGTGTACTCTTCGCAAATATACCCTTGCCCATTATAAACACATCCTTTAATATAAATTTCTACATCTTCAAGATTTGAAAGATAAACATATCCGATTGGTGAACCTACTCATATATATCTGAAAATTCTATGTTCATTTTGTCTACATAACTTAGACCCATATTATCTCCACTTTTTTCTTTGCTTTCATCAATTGTTATAACTGGGAGTTTGATTATAAAATTACTTCCCACGCCGTAAGTGCTTTCTATAATAATTTTTCCACAATGCATTTCTACAAATGATTTAACTAATGCCAATCCTATACCACTTCCTTCACTATTTCTATGTGTGGTATCATCAACTTGTAAAAATTTTTCAAATATCTTTTTTTTATTCTCCTCTGCTATTCCAATACCAGTATCTTTAACTGAAATAACTATAAAGTCTTTTCCATCAAAAATATTTACAGTTATTTTTCCACCTACATCTGTGAATTTTGTTGCATTAGACAGCAGATTAAACATTATAGTCTCTATTTTATTTGGGTCACATGCTATAATCTTTTCTTCTACATCTGTATCAAATATAAGTTTAATCCCTTTACTTTCAACAAAACTTACTACCGATAAAGTTATATCCTCAACAATTTTTACAATATCAACATTTCTTTTCACCATATTTATAAATCCCGAATCTATTTTAGTTATATCTATCAAATTATTTATAAGTCTAATTAATCTATAACTATTCTGATTCATCATACGGTTATATTTATGTAATTTTTCCTTTATACCTGGAATTTCTATATCTTCAATAATTATATTGGTCATCTGAAGTGCACTAACTATTACATTTATAGGAGTCTTTAACTCATGAGAAATATTTGCCAAAAACTGTGATTTAACGTCACTTGCCTCCTCAGTCGCCTTTAAAGCTAGTTTAAGTTTATTTTCTGTTTCTTGAGTTTTTAACATTGATTTTACTATAGCAAGAAGAACATGTGGATCAATAGGTTTTATAAGATAATTATCTGCTCCACATTCTAGTCCATGAACCCAATCCTCATTTTTTGTATAATATGATGAAATACTAAGTATTTCTATACATTTGGTATTAATATTAGACTTAAGTTTATTACATACATCATATCCTGTAATATCTGGGAGATTTACATCAAGTACAATTAAATTTGGTTTTTCATTTTCTGCTTTTTTCAATGCCTCTATTCCGGAAGATGCCTCTTCAGTTTCATAACCTGCCTCCCTTAGCACTTTTATCAAAATACATCTACTAGTTGAATCATCATCAACAATTAAAATTTTTTTATTTTTAATGTTTATCATAACTACACATTCTCCTCTGTAATTTAAATCTAATACAATTAAATTAACCTCTTTATATAAAGTATAATAATTTCTTTCTATATTTACTTATATTGAACATTATAAAGAAACAATATAAATAATGTCATTTAAGGTAACTTTATATACATACATATACTTTTATATATTCTATATTAGTAATTAAATTCCTTTAATATATGAGAATTTTAAATCGACATTTTGTTTCATCTATGTACATATTATTGCATGTAAATATTTTCTGACTATTGACAATATTCAATAAAAGCTTTATCCTTTCGTCTTAAAGACAGAGATATTTTAATTGTTACTAAAGGTGACGCGCGAATTGATAATAGAAAATATAAAGACTTCTTCAAAACAAAGGCAAAAATGCTAGATCACGATGAAGTTGCGCAAATAACAGGTCATCCTGTAGGTGGAGTATGTCCATTTGGACTCGCAAGTCCTATAGGTGTGTACATAGATGTGTCCCTAAAGAACTATGAATATGTTTACCCTGCAGCGGGTTCCGCATTTACAGCCCTTAAAATAAGTCCATCTGATATGCAACAACTAACTCAAGCTGAATTTGTTGATGTTTGCAAATAAACTGGACCAACTTGAATTAAAAACAAAATAAATGATTGACATTTACTTTTATGAACCATATACTAAGCACTAACAACTTATCAAGAGAGGTAGAGGGACTGGCCCGATGATACCCGACAACCAGCATTTTAA